>NZ_JAAVWA010000060.1:0-9949 GCF_017355725.1 Anabaena sp. 54 | reverse complement strand
CCTCTATTTTCTGACTTTTTTCCTAGACTTTAAATTTTTCCTTAACGATCGCTTGACAATCAAGACAGTCGCTACAAGATCGGCGATCACACTGTAACGGTTGATACGTCATATTTCCGGCTGGGGGAAGATGGATGATAAAGGACTTCCAATATTCAAGTTATATTGCTCCTTCATCTGTTTCAGGTGGATGCCGAATACCTTTCTGAGTTCACCCAAAGATTCCTCCAACTGGCTCATAGTCACAAAGCCTTTGTTGTGGTTCATATAATAACGGCAAGCATCAATCATCGCCTTGATACGCAAGTCAAGAGGTGAATCGTATTGCACCTCTTCTCTGAGCTTAAGCAGGGCATCCCGTAAATCTGAGAGAGAACGCACAACATGATCTTGGTCTTCCTGCGAATATGGCACGAAAAGTACACCTTTGCTTTCCAGCAGTTTAACCAGTCTTTCAGCAACCGAGACTTGAATACCTAATGGTGATAATTTTCTGAGTGGGTTGAAACCAGATTCAACCAACGACTTCATCAAGTTCTCATGGTCTCGCTTCCATTTCTGTAATTGAGAAACCGAGTAATCCTGCCCATTATTCTTGTCAATCAAGTCAGCGCACGAACCACATAACCATAATGCATTCTTGATACTTTTCCGATCGCTTGGAGATTGGTATGAATCGTATCGAGGACCATTTGGTGAAGCAGCGCAGATATGAGCCGCCTTACCAGTTTTGGTAGATTCGTTTGGGTCAGCGTCGCAAGGTCCGACCGTGATACGCATACAGGCAGGATTGCTGCACATATACGCCGCTCTTTCTGCTAATTTGATTTTGATTCGGCTAGTAAAGTTATCTTGACGTGTCATATTTGAGATTTCATTCTACCTACAGTATTTTTAACGCGCAGCCAATCCGCACTGCGACAGAACTATGTTTACCCAATGTCACTATAAGTCTAATCATCTAAATAAGTAGATTAGGTAGAGACTTTTAGATAATATTCATACATTTAAAGTAAAAAGATACAAAGAAATATTTTTATTTACATATATCAACGCGATCGCTTGGTTGCACATTACGTTAAAAATAGAATCAGAAAGAATCGGAAATAAGAAAACCATGAAACTGTATATGGCGATCGCCTAAAACTTACGACTCACAGGAATAGCGATCGCTTTTTAATTCGGAGTGGATGGATTTAGCGAAAATGCTAGAGTGGTGATATTGATGGGGCTAAGTTGACCTATGACCATTGCAACCGAAATACCAATACAACAGCAGTTACTCAGTTTTGGCGATTTTATCGTCCGTTATGGTGACAGTAACCGCTACGAATTGATTGATGGAGAGGTGTTTGATTTGGAACCAACAGGCTACCATGAAGAAGTTTCAGCTTTTACCACCACAAAAATCTGCGCCCAAATTGATGCAATAGGTTTAAATTGGTTTGTCCTTCAGCGAGGATTGCTACGTCCTTCCAACTTGGGTATGACAGCATTTCGACCTGATGTTATGGTTGTTGACCGCAATGAACTTGCGAAAGAACTACTTTGGAATGACCAATCAATCCTCACGCTGGGCAGTTCGATTAAATTTGTGATGGAAGTAGTTAGTAGCAACTGGCAAAACGATTATGCGCGTAAAGTCGAAGACTACGCAATTTTAGGTATTCCTGAATATTGGATTGCGGATTATGCGGGTCTAGGTGTGACTCGACATATTGGGAAACCGAAACAACCTACTCTTTCTATTTGTACCTTAGTCAAAGGAGAGTATGAAATTCAGCAGATTCGAGGCAATCAACCCATTACTTCGCTGACATTCCCAAATTTCAAACTGACAGCCGAACAAGTTTTAAAGGCTGGCAGATAAAGTGCTTTTAAGCCATGCTTACTCTTTCCCGAAAATCGCCCCACGCTGAACAGTTCAGTTATGTACTCGACTGTTTATTTTGAGTTATTGCGGTACATTTACCGATAGCTAAAATTAAATATACGAATTTCCAACTGTTAAAGATAGAAAGATCAATGCAATTTTAGTCAAGAAGTATGGATAGAATAAACTTGTGTTATCTCTAATGTTTAATCGCTAAAACCTATATATCTCATGGATTTTGCTAATTTTGCATCCCAGTTAAATGCTGGAACGATTTTACCAGAGGGAATCGTCATGATTACCCTCTTGGGGGTTTTGATTGTTGATTTGATTTTGGGACGGACATCTGCTCGCTGGATTGCATATCTAGCGATCGCTGGTTTAACAGCCGCGATTATTGCTCTATACTTCCAATGGGATACTACTAACCCCATTGCCTTTACTGGTAGCTTTAATGGTGACGACCTGAGTATTGTCTTTCGGGGGATTATCGCCCTGTCAGCAATGTCAACAATATTGATGTCAATTCGCTACGTCGAACAAAGTGGTACGCCTTTAGCCGAATTTATTGCCATTTTGATGACTGCGACTTTGGGAGGAATGTTTTTATCCGGTGCTAATGAGTTGGTGATGATTTTCATCTCCCTAGAAGCCCTGAGTATTTCCTCTTATTTGTTGACAGGTTATACAAAACGTGACCCCCGTTCCAATGAAGCAGCGTTGAAATACCTGTTAATTGGTGCTTCCAGTACAGCGGTATTTTTGTATGGTGTCTCCCTGCTGTATGGGTTATCCGGTGGACAAACAGAACTAAGTGCGATCGCTCAAGGTATCGCTACAGCGAATGTTGGTCAATCCCTGGGTTTAGTAATTGCTCTGGTTTTCGTGATTGCGGGTATTGGTTTCAAAATCTCCGCTGCACCCTTCCACCAATGGACACCGGACGTTTATGAAGGCGCACCAACTCCAGTTATCGCCTTTTTATCCGTTGGTTCTAAAGCCGCAGGACTTGCCCTAGCTATCCGTCTCTTGACCACCGTTTTCCCTATCGTGGCAGATGAGTGGAGATTTGTTTTCACCGCCCTTGCGGTGCTAAGTATGGTACTGGGTAACGTTGTCGCCCTAGCCCAAACTAGCATGAAACGGATGTTAGCTTACTCATCCATTGCCCAAGCTGGGTTTGTGATGATTGGCTTAATTGCGGGAACTGATGCCGGCTATTCCAGTATGATTTTCTATCTACTGGTGTACCTGTTTATGAACCTGTGCGGCTTTAGTTGCGTAGTATTGTTCTCTTTGCGAACAGGAACAGATCAAATTTCTGAATACTCTGGTTTGTATCAAAAAGACCCACTTTTAACACTGGGTTTGAGTATTTCTCTCTTATCATTGGGTGGTATTCCCCCACTAGCCGGCTTTTTCGGGAAGATTTACTTATTTTGGGCAGGTTGGCAAGCTGGTCTTTACTGGTTAGTTTTACTCGGTTTAGTTACCAGTGTGGTTTCTATCTATTACTACATTCGCGTAGTTAAGATGATGGTAGTCAAAGAACCCCAAGAAATGTCCGACGTGGTGAAGAATTATCCCCAAGTGCGTTGGGATTTACCAGGACTGAGACCTTTACAAGTAGGTTTGATAGTAACTTTAATAGCTACTACCATTTCTGGAATCTTATCCAATCCCTTGTTTACTTTAGCTAATAATTCTGTTACTAACACTCCCATGTTGCAAGCAGCAAAAGTTGCTAGTACACAAGCTAGTGTTATTACAAATAAGGAGTTACAGGAATTGTAAGTTATTCCTAAATAATTGGTAATGGGTAATTGGTAATGAAGCTAGTCTTCAATATTCAATTACCCATTTTTATTATTAAACAGCAATAATACCACATTCCGCACCCCCAAGTGTCACACCCCAAGGAAAGCAATATATTTAGTACATAAGAACTAATACCTGTGAGGGGTGATTAAAATTTATTGAGGCTAAATAGGAATAATTACTATTAAAGCAGATATATAGTCAATAAAACGACTAAGTACAAAATTTTGATTCTGAGGTGATTGTAATCAGTAAACCAAAAAGTTTTTCCCAAAGAGCGATTTTTACGGAATGCTAACGCTATTGCTACAGACGAAGCAGGCATCAACAACAAAATACGATAGACATTTATGTGATATAAAATACTAAATACATAAGAAATAGTTATAGTAATTTGCACTGGGTCAAAATATGAAATGATGAATGTAGTGTGTAGCATATTGGTTGAAAAAATTGACTGTTTCATCTCTAACAAAAGCCACGCAGGGCGAATCTACAGAAGAACTCGTTTTAACCGACTCAGAAACCCAAGACGCAGGTTATTCAGTGTTTAGTAGAAAATTTTTCGATTGAAACGCAAGGAGCCTGTGACCAACAAACTTTATTCGAGATTCTGGTTAAAGCAGCCAGCACTGGAGACAGTATTGAAAACACAGCTAAATTGTTAAAAAATATTCCGACAGCTAATGATATTAGATATCATCTCAATAAAATTAATAATTTTGAGGAATTAGAAGCGCAAATAAATCAAGCATTAAAAAGTCGAATTCCTTTAGGATTAAAAAAGGGGTGTTTAAAAATAGCGATTGATTTAAATTTAATTTGTTATTATGGTAAACCAACACCGTCAGAATTACCCTACATATATCGAAGTGAAGCTAAATCTGGTACTAATTCATTTTACGCCTATGCCACTTTATACGTTATTAGTAATAATAAGCGTGTAACTCTGGCAATAAGAGGTGTTCGCCAATTAGATACTAGTGTGGCTTTAATTACTTATTTATTAGCAGAACTTGAACCCCTCAAAATAAATGTAAAAAAACTCTACTTGGATAGAGGATTTTTTAATACTCCTGTAATTAGATGGTTACAGGCATTAGATATCCCCTTTCTTATGCCTGCTATCAAGACTGGAAAAAAAGGAGGAATCAAACAATTTCTCAAGGGTAAAAAAAGTTATAAAACTACCTATACCATTACAAGAGACAAAGATGATTTCGTCACATTTGATTTATGGATTGTCTGTAAATATAGAAAGGGAAAGCATAAAAAGCATGGAGTTCAATACTTTGTTTATCTTGCTTATAAGGTCAAAACAAATTTAAATTATATCTATCAAGATTATCGAAAAAGATTTGGCATTGAAACTAGTTATCGTCTGAAAAATATTTGTCGAATTAAGACGAATAACAAAAATCCAGTTTTGAGATTACTATTCATTGGAATATCCTTTCTTCTAGTTAATATCTGGGTGAATCTACTATGGCTCAAAATCAGCCGTAAAAGGAAGGGTAGTCGATTAATTTATCGCACACTTTTCACACTCAAACAGATGTTAGCTTTTTTATCTCAAGCCCTACAGAGGAAATATCAAGTCGTTGAAAGCATTTATATTCCATCCGGTTAGCGTCAAGAAATTATTACCCAGCCAATCATAAGTAATTGTTATCTATATGATATCTACTGGTTAGAACACTGGGAATTAAAAAGTATTTTATATTACTGATTGTTTGATGATAGCATCAGTGTTTTATAGGAATCGCTTTTTGGGAAAAACTTTTTGGTTTACTGTTATTACACAATTAGTATGTTCAGGAGATGGAGATATACCAATATATATAAAAGCAGTATCAGGGAATGAAGTTGATTCTAAAAAATTTGGAGAAATCGCAGTTGAATATCAGAAAAGAATACAAGTTGATAGTTTGATAGTAGCAGATAGCGCATTATATACAGAATCAAATATCAAGTTAATGTCGAGTCTCAAATGGTTAACCAGAGTACCCTTAACGATAAAATCAGCAAAAAACTTAGTGATGAGTTTAGCAGAATCGGAATTTGTTAAAAGTGAAAAAGCAGGATATTCTTATGCCGAGAAGAAAATAACTTATGGAGATATAGAGCAAAGATGGTTAATCGTACAAAGTCAAGATAGAAAAAAATCTGACTTAAAGAAATTATCAAAGAGAATAGAAAAAGCTTTGACTAATACTCAAAGTAAGTTAAAAAACCTATCGCAAGAAAAATTTGCTTGTGCGGCTGATGCTAGAAAGGAATTAACAAAAATAAGTAAAGAATTTAAATATCATCAAGTAGAAAATATTGAAGTTATCGAAAAAAGTCCTAAAATCAAAGAAGAAAATCAATCAAAATACTATCAAATCTTAGCAACAGTTGTTGAAAATAAAGATACTATTGAGCAAGAAATGTCAAGTGCAGGAAGGTTTATAATTGCCACCAATGTTTTATCAGAAAAGGAACTGAGTAAAGATAAAATGCTGTCTGAATATAAAGCGCAGCAATCCTGTGAAAGGGGATTTAGTTTTCTCAAAAATCCTTTATTTTTAGCAGATAGTATTTTTCTAAAAAGCCCAGAAAGAATAGAAGCATTGGCAATGATAATGGGGTTATGTTTGCTAGTTTATACTCTAGCACAAAGAGAAATTAGAGCAGCTTTAAAATCTTTAAACTATACTGTAAAAAATCAATTAGGAAAGGCCATAAACAATCCAACTATGCGGTGGATATTTCAATGTTTTCAATCAGTTCATCTTGTGACTTTTCAAGGAAAAAGAGAATTTTATAATTTGACATCAGAAATGAAGTACATTCTCCTATTCCTCCCAGAAGCTTGCCGTAATTACTACAGATATATAAGTTGATTTATCAACATTATTAATAGTTTAATTATACAATTTGACTCATTGATTTTATTAATGAGTTTAAGTTTTAATGCTGTTTTTAAGTTTATTTCTAGAAGGATATAAGTTATGATTAAGTCTTGATAGACTAACAATAAAATTATATTATATTTTCTGCCAGAAACCACCCTCATTCTTTATTGCTTCTTATTGAGAATGTATCTGAATCAATTTTCCTATCTAAAATTTGTTTTTTTATAGATAAATGTATTCTTTTACTCATTTTTCATCAATTTACCTCCGTAATCACCGTTTGTGACAGTCAAGGGTGCGGAATGTGGGGTAAGAAAGTTGCTGAGGGTTTTAAAGAAACAATGGAGATTTTCTTTGATGATTTTTTGCCACAGTGGAACTATACTGCTAAACCACAACAACATTTAGAATTGTAAGTTATTTAATCCACATTCCTTAATAATTTTTGAAATCTTATTCTATGTAGGGCTTGCTGAATAAACCTATAACCCAGACGCATGAAGAGTTTCATCTGTATGAAAGATAAATGAGGTGCAAGGAAAGTGTGATCATAGCATCAAAAATCGTTCAATTTTCCAGACTTGATATTACTTCTAACTTCTTCTAAATCCTCCTGATAGCGAAGCGTGGCGTTAGCCATACTCCTGAACTTCTAGCCCTCACAGACAACTTTTTCAGCAAACCCTATGTAGTTTCATTTTAATTTGGCATTACCAAAGAAAAAATTACTTAATTTTCTGTTTAATAAAAGTCACAACTTGATTAAGCTGTTTCTTCAAGTTATCAATTTCTCCTTGCATCTTGATAATTTTATCATTTAGTAATTTGATCTCAGCAGATGAATCTACGGCATTTATAGCAACTGGGGCAGGCTGTTTATTTGCAGGATTCACTGGGGGTATATTTAAGTCTAGACGCTCCTTTTTCGACTTCAGCATTGCTGACTTGATAGCGCCAACGAGTTGCTTTTGATCAAAAGGTTTGCCTAAAAATTCAAAATATTCAAATGGTTCTACAAATTTTTCCGTTACCTCTTCCTTGCGTCCTGACATGATTACCAAAGGAATTTTCCGCAATTCTGGTTGAGCCTGGATTTTCTGGAAAACTTCCCAACCACTCATTTTTGGCAACAAAAAATCTAGCATGATCAAGCTGACTTTTTCCTTGAGGATGAGGTTGTATCCTTCTAACCCATCCTTGGCTTCTATCACCTCAAAATTACCTGGTGGTAACATTTCTCGTACTTTTACCCTGACAACGGTAGTGTCGTCAATAACTAAAATTTTGTTACTTGCCACAACTGATTACTCTACTAAAAATTTTATGTTTAGATGGCTGGTTGCCGAGTGCTTTTAAGAATTCTCTCACTATATCCAAAATTTATGTAGATTGGGGGGGAGTATTTTCTGACATAAATTTCCGAAATCACAGGAGTTGTAGGAAACTTTCACTGATGTTTTGATCAATTTGTATCATAGTTGTGTAGGTAGACTACACACAACTAATATCCTGTGTAGTGAAAGATTTATTAGTCTAACTTCTCAGTTTGGGGTATATCTGGAATTACAGTACCTCTATGTAAATAGTCATTACGCGCTCTTACTTTTTGCCTAATTAACAAATCGTTATGTCAGTAACCCAGCCCTAAAGGGACTGGGCTTGCAAGAGTAATCAAGCAAGCCGTGCTGACCAGACCACCCTGAGCGGCTTGCCCTGAGCGAAGTCGAAGGGAGTCGAAGGGTAGCCGTTATTTGAGTCACGACACCCACCGAATGCGTTCGCGCCAGCGTGCCGTCAGGCATAGCTAGTTCCCTGCTCTGTCATTTGCAATTAAACAGTTTTAAGGTCACTGAAATAGTGTTGCAAGTCTAAAAAGCTCTTATAACTGGTCGTTCGCGCCAGCGTGCCGGAGGCATCTAGCTAACATTACCCCAGAAATGAGAGGCTATGAGTGAGCAAAACATTATGCGTACAGAGTTGAGAATTTTGAATCGGTAATTGTCCCGTTGAAAGTGCATTACAAAAGTACCCCGAATTTCCCAACTCCAAGGCGGTAATGAAAAAATATTCAAGGCGGTTAAAACCGTGGTCAGTGAGCAGTTCGGCAAGCTCACTGTAACACTTGTCGAACTGCTCGTGCCGTTTCCCTCTCAGGGCTAAAGCCACGCTCGTTTCCCACTTACCGGGTATTCTTATGAATTCTCCACAACAAGTTGATATCAAGTCAGAAATTATGACTATGCCTAGCTGGTTGCGTCGTCCCATCGGCAAAGCCAGTGAAATCTCTACTGTCCAACGTATCATTAAGCAGCGACAGATTCACACAATTTGTGAAGAAGGGCGTTGTCCGAATCGGGGTGAATGCTACGCCCAAAAAACGGCGACTTTTTTATTAATGGGTCCAACTTGTACCCGCGCTTGTGCTTTTTGTCAGGTAGATAAGGGTCATGCGCCAATGGCGTTGGATGAGGAAGAACCCCAAAAGGTGGCAGAATCAGTACGGCTTTTAGGGTTGCGGTATGTGGTATTAACTTCTGTCGCCCGTGATGACTTGGCTGATGGGGGGGCTGGTCATTTTGTGAGGACAATGGAGACTATTCGCCAGATGAATCCCGATACTCAAATTGAGGTGCTGACATCGGATTTTTGGGGTGGTGGGGGTGTGGCAGTCCAATGTCACAGTTTAGCGATGATTATTCAGGCTCAACCGGCTTGTTTTAACCATAATGTCGAAACAGTCCGTAGGTTAACTCCAACTGTGCGCCGAGGGGCAAAATATGACCGTTCGTTGGCTGTATTAGCGACGGTTAAGGAGTTGAATGATCAGCTTCCTACGAAGTCAGGTGTCATGGTGGGACATGGAGAAACTATGGAGGAATTAATTGAGACAATGGCGGATTTGCGATCTGTAAAATGCGATCGCCTCACCATTGGTCAATATATGCGTCCTTCTTTAGACCATCTACCTGTTAAAAAATATTGGACTCCAGCGGAATTTACAGAACTGGGCAATATAGCCAAGGAAATGGGATTTAATCACGTCCGTTCCGGTCCCCTGGTTCGCAGTTCCTATCACGCTGGGGAGGAGTAGGGGCGGGGGAGCGGGGGGAGTAGGGGGAGTAGGGGGAGTAGGGGGAGTAGGGGGAGTAGGGGGAGTAGGGGGAGTAGGGGGAGTAGGGGGGCAGGGGGAGTAGGGGGAGTAGGGGAGCGGGGAGAGGAATTTTACTGATGACAACGGACAAGGGACAACTGACAACGGACAACTGACAACTAACCAACCTTACAACCCACATTCAGCATGAGTAAATATACTCAAAATATTTTTCCCAGCAGGTTATTTTGTCAAAAAAAGAATTTCATA
>NZ_JAAVWA010000012.1:0-122796 GCF_017355725.1 Anabaena sp. 54 | reverse complement strand
CTCCCCCTACTCCCCCTACTCCCCCTACTCCCCCTACTCCCCCTACTCCCCCTACTCCCCCTACTCCCCCTACTCCCTGCCCCCCGTTCCCTAATGATGATGTTCATAGCGACTAAAACCAGGACCATAAGTAGCCAGCAGATTTTGTGGTGAAAGGGCTATTTCCGGTTTACCGGAACAGACAAGAGTTTGATTGAGACAGATGACGCGATCGCAATGACGGCTTACCATATCAATATCGTGAGAAACTTGCAACACCGTCCAATTCTCTTCTCGTTTTAATTCATTTAATAAAGCATAAAAATCCGTTGTTCCTTGGACATCTACCCCTGCAAAAGCTTCATCCAATACTAGCAATTTTCGCGGTGTTACCAAACAATAAGCTAATAATACCCGTTTGAGTTGACCACCGCTAAGAGTCCCAATAGCCTGATTTCGCAAGCGATAAGCATCAGTACGGTGTAAAGCTGTGGTAACTGCTGCTGATATTTCCCGTTTTTCTTGCCAAAATTTCGAGAAAAATGAATGTTTTTTATTCCCTATTCCTAAAGCTACCAATTCACTAACTGAAATGGGAAAACTGCGATCAAAAATAAAGTTTTGTGGCATATATCCCAACTGATTCCGCAAATTTCCTAGTCTAGAAATTGGGCGACCAAAAACTTCAATTGTTCCGGCACTGCGGGGAATTAAATCTAAAATAGCTTTAATTAAGGTACTTTTCCCAGCCCCATTTGGACCAACTATGGCTGTATCTGTTCCTGCTAACAATTCAAAGGAAACATCTCGCACAGCTAGATAGCTGCTTTGGTAGACTGTTAACCCAGAAACTTTTAATATTGGTAATGTAAATTCTGCTTGTTCGTCAGTCATGTAATTTAGGATTTAAGATGCCAATAATTTATAGTGATATAGCAAGAGTCAGTCAGAAGTCCGAAAAAAAGAAGGATTCAGGAGTCGTAGTATTGATAGGGGTAAAGCAAGAGCTTCATTGGTGTCAACTTAAGCTACGGATGGCTTATTTGTTTGGCTGACAGACCCGCCTAAAAATGAATTTCCGGGCTAATAGCTAAAGTTTACTAAAGTAAACTAAACAAGTTCAAAAATTTTCTAGTTCTTTTAGTCATCTTCAGATGACTTCTGCTATAAGACTGGCAATTCATTCCCAGTTGGGTTATGGGTTTTACGTTAGGTTGACACCAATGAAGCTCTTGCTTTACCCCTACGTCACTTGCATCCAGCGGCTAAACTCTCCAAATTAGCTTTCATTGCTTTAAAATAATACTCTGGATTTGTATCACCAGCTTCTAAAGAATCCAAAGTCCGCACAGTTAACCCCAAATCCTGGGAAATGCTGGTGAGTAATTTGTTATCTAACCCTGGTTCGCTAAATAAGGCTTTAACTTGGTATTTTTTGACTGTATTCACCACTTTTTGCACATCTGTTGGGGAAAGTTGCTTTTCAGGAATTTCTACTACTGCTAATTGTTTAATATTATAACGTTTGGCCAAATAGGGAAAAGCATCATGAAAGGTGATAAAGGTGCAGTTTGGTATTTGTTTAATAGTCTGCTGAAATTCATTATTTAAATTATCTAATTTCTGGATATATGCGGCTGCATTGGTTTGATAGTTGGCTTTATTGACCGGATCAGCGATAATTAAACCATCTCGAATATTGATAATTTGCTGTTTTGCTAAAACTGGATCTAACCAAATATGAGGATTTCCAAATTGGTGTTCGTGATTATGATCATGTTCTCCCGTTGCTGTTTTATCTATGGGGGAAGTTTTATTAATAGCTGGAATACCTTTACTAGCATCAATTTCCATTAGTTGGGAATTTCCAGCATTTTTAATTGTATCTGCTAAAAACTCCTCTAAGCCTAAACCATTTTTGACTAATATCTTGGCTGTAGCGATCGCTTTTACATTAGCCGGTGTCCCTTGATATTCGTGTATCTCTGTACCAGGCTTAACTAAAATCTCTACATCTGCAACATCTCCAGTTACCGCTTTAGTAAACAAATAAACTGGCAAAAATGTGGTAACTACCTTAGTTTTTGGTGATTTTTGGACTGGGGCTGGTTCTGTTTTTACAACCTCGCCACTGTTAGTATTATTACATCCATAAACTACTGACAATATTATTAAGGTAATCAGAGGTAAGAAACTTCTGGTTTTTCTACTTATTTTAACTTCTCTAGAACTTCTCATGGTTTGAGGTTGACAATAAAACTTCATTGGCATTATATATTATAATGAGATCCATTCTCATATAAGTCATCAAAAAATGCTACTGTATCAAGCATTACAGAATATTTAGAAATTTCAGGTAATACTGCTGTATACTGAGAATATTTCCAGTTGATAAGGATTTCTTAACTTTTTATTGTGATCAGCTTAACTTATGACTGTAGTATATTAAAAATCAGTATTAATAGCTGTACTAATTCGAGTGTAGCATTATCAATTTTAAACACGGGTGTGAGGAAAAATGCAAAAATTTTGGACTTATCTAATTGCTAGTTCAACAGTTGTGAGTAGCATATTATGTATGAATGCTGCTGCAAAGGCAGAACCAGTACCAGTAACTAATTCAGAACAACAGGTTAATAATAGCCAAGAACAGGCAGTATCTCAAGTTACCTCCGTATCTCAGTTATCCGATGTTCAACCTAATGATTGGGCATTTCAGGCTTTACAATCATTGGTAGAACGCTATGGATGTGTTGCAGGTTATCCCAACGCTACTTTTCGGGGTAATCGGGCGTTATCACGATACGAATTTGCGGCTGGTTTAAATGCCTGTTTAGATCGAGTCAATGAACTAATTGCTACAGCTACCAGTGATTTAGTATCAAAGCAAGATTTAGCAACAATCCAAAAGTTGCAAAAGGACTTTTCAGGAGAATTAGTCACCCTCCGGGGGCGTGTAGATACAGTAGAAGCCAAAACTGCTGAATTGGAAAATAATCAATTTTCTACCACCACTAAACTGCAAGGGCAAGTTGTGGCAGTTGTTAGTGATGTCTTGACAAATCAACAGGTTGATGGTGCGGATATTCCTGGGAAAAATACCACTTTAGGTGCGAGAACAAGAGTAGAGTTTGTTAGCAGTTTTACAGGACAAGATACACTTCTTACTAGACTGGAAAGTAATAATATTAATAGTCCCAATATTAATACTCCAGAAGGAAACTTGTTTTTTGCTAGTAGCGATCCTGGTAACAATTTTTCCATAGCAACTCTATCATATACCTTTCCTGTTAGCAAGAATACACAAGTAAAACTAATTGCTACTGGTGGTGCAGCAGACGATGTTACCAGTACAGTTAACCTCTTTGATGGTGATGGTGCTTTTGGGGCTGTGTCTACTTTTGGGACAAGAAACCCGATTTATGGACAACTGGGTGATACAGGCATAGCAGTTAACCACCAGCTTGGCGATAAAATAGGCCTAAGTTTAGGCTACTTAAGTAGTACAGCTAATAACCCCACTCCTGGAAACGGGTTATTTGATGGGAATTATGGTGCTTTAGCGCAGTTAACCGTCAAGCCCAGCGATCGCATTTCTCTTGGTTTAACTTATATCAATTCCTACAATCAACCATTACTCACTGGTAGTAATAACGCCACATTGACCAATCTTACCCCCGATGAAAAATTTTCCAGCAATTCCTACGGTGTCCAAGCATCTCTAGGTATTAGTCAGAAATTTGTTCTCGGTGGTTGGGCTGGCTATACCAACAGTCAAGTTTTGACAGGTACAAAGGGAGAGTTTGACACTTGGAACTATGCTGTTACTCTTGGATTCCCTGATTTGGGTAAAAAAGGTAATTTGGCTGGTGTGATAGTTGGTATGGAACCAAAAGTCACAAGTTCTAGTGCTGCTGGTGCTGGAGTTGCAAAAGATCCAAATACTTCCTATCACATTGAGGGATTTTATCAATACAAACTCAGCGACAATATCACCCTTACTCCTGCTGTGATTTGGCTAACAGCCCCAGATCATAACAATACCAATGATAATGTAGTGATTGGTGCTTTAAGAACTACCTTCAGCTTCTAATCAAAGCAATCAAATAAATCTCAAAAATAAATCATAGTTCAGATGTTGTTTCTGTTTCCTTGGGGAGAAAAATGTCTGAACTGTGATTTTTGTGATGAGTTTGATTAACTTGACACTCTGCGGTCTGAAGACACGCAGATCCTCTAAGATTTAACTTAAGAGACTTCCAAATAAAAAAATGTCCCAAAACTGATGCAGAAATTCTCTCTCTGTGTACTCTGTGCCTCTGTGGTTCGTTTCTTAGGATAATTTATTTCTTGGAAGTCTCTAAAAGGGATAGTCAAATATCCCCCTAGACGCTCAAAACAACTACTAGTACGAGAAGTATTGCAATTGCGCTTACTTGGGATTTAATTAATGCTTTCCGAGTTCATCACAAGCCAGTTCGGTACGCTCCATGTTTTCCCATTACTTGTTTACCCAGAGTTGCAGTGCAGGTACGAGGTAAATCAGGGGTTGCTCCTTACAAAACACTTCAAAACGTAGATGATTATTCCTACTCACAGTTTAATTTTATCATTTTTCACGGTGGTTAAAACCACTCGTAGCGTGTTTCCTCCACTGTCTGAAGCCAAGTGGCTTCCACACGACCCGCGATATTTTTGTGATTTTGAGAATGATAACAAAAAGACCAACCCCTCCCACAGGGCTGGCCTATAAAAAACGTTGTTCGAGTTGTCTTCTCAGTAGAGTCAAAACCAAATTGCGCGTTCCCAAAATTCAACGGGCAACTTTTCTTAACAAGATTGTAACAGCCAGTACAGTTTTTTAATGAAAATATCTCAAAAAATATCTGTCTTCCGGTGAGTAGCTTTTCTATTTGAGGCAAGAGGCAGGAGGGAACAGGGAACAGGGGGAGTTGGGGGAGTTGGGGGAGTTGGGGAAGTAGGGGAAGTAGGGGAAGTAGGGGAAGTAGGGGAAGTAGGGGAAGTAGGGGAAGTAGGGGGGGAGAAAGAATTTTCCCAATGACAACTGACAACTGACAACTGACAACTGACAACTGACAACTGACCAATGACAACTGACCACTGACCACTGACTAATGACAACTGACCACTGACCACTGACCACTGACCAATTGCGGTTTTCCCCAAATAATCGTTTCTTGTTTATAAACCACAAGTCCTGGTTTCGCGCCTTTGGGTTTGTAGACGTGCTTGAGTTGGGTGTAAACTACTGGTACTTGGTCACTTTGACGGGCGCGACTGAAATAACCTGCTAGATTGGCTGTAAATTGTAAATCAGCTTCTTCTGCCACTGTACCCGGTTCTAGACGCAGGAGAACATGACTCCCAGGAATTTCTTGGGCGTGAAACCACAAATCATAGTCTCCAGCGACACGGAATGTTAGTTGATCATTTTGGATGTTATTACGACCAATGAGGACTTCAAAGCCACTCGGACTGCGGTAACGATGAAAATTAGTGCCGGGGGTGTCGTTGCTGCTACGGCTGCGGTATTCTAAGTTTTCTAGATATTTTTGCCCAATGAGTTCATCACGGATTTCTTCTAAGGCTTGTAGATCTTCTGGATTTTGGTATTTGTCTATTTGTGAAATTGCGGCTTCTACTTGTTCGAGATAGTCAATTTCTGCTTGAACTGCAAATAGTAGCGGTTCAACAGCCGCACGGGCGCGTTTGAGTTTTTGGTGCTGTTTATAAAGCTTTTGGGCATTTTGGACGGCGTTTTTATCGGGCAAAAGAGCGATCGCAATTGGCTGTTCGGTTTCAAAATCTGGTAGAATAATTTCCTGCATTCCTGGTTGCCAATGGTGCAGGTTAGCCATTAATAGGTCAGCTTTTTGACGATATTCTTCAGCTTGATCTGATTGTTGCAGGCGATCGCTAAAAGTTTTCGCTTTGGTGCGTAATTTACCCAAAATATTCAATAATTTCTGACTTAACTGATGACGCAGTTGCCCAAATAACTGTTCATTCAGTTGATCAGAATAATAACGGTAAAGTAACTCTTGGATATTCTTTGTGGGTGCAACTCCACCCCAACCCATCACCGTATATCCATTTTCTGTCCAAGCAGGTTGGAATTTACCTAAATCTAAAGCTTGTAACCATTCTTGCCAACGTTGAAATAAATTTTGCCAATCTTGGGGAGTAAGTTCGTCAGTATTCGTCTCTGGGATGATATTTGCCGCCAACAGCATCGTATCTAGCAAAGCCGAACTTAACCCACTATAACTTTTGAGTAATTGGCGTTTAATTCCCCCTGGGACCAAACTTACCCGTTCTTGCCAACGTTCTAGAGATTCGCTTAAATTAGGGACTTTTCCCGTCAGTTTCGGTGGTGTTTCGTAATTTTGTCCAGTTTGAATCGGACGAACACTAGATTGTTGGTGACTAACTTGATGGGCAGCAGTGATAATTTCATTACTAGCATCAGTTAAAATCACATTACTATATTTGCCCATCACTTCCGCATAAAGGTGATACAGGGCTGTTTCTTCAGGACGACGGGCAAATTGTAAATCAATTACCCGTTCCCAAGAGGAAATAGCTTCAATTCCTACTAAGGCTAACCCACCCAATTGGTGTTTCAACTGTTGACTAAAAGTAAAAGTATCTGGGGCGCGTGGTGGTGGTTCACTAATACAAATATGGGCGGCTTGGGGATGCCAGGAAATATCCAGCCAACCTCGTTGATTTAAGGTGCGTAAGGCAATGGCAATGGTAAAGCGATCGCGCTGATATACCTGTTCTATGCGTGCAGGCAACCAATTAGCGCGGATTTCGCTACAAGCGGCGGTTAAAGCGGTAAAGTCCAGGGGTTGCAAAACAATTACCCCTTTTTCCCGACAAAATTACTTTTTTCTTGATTATTTTCTTGGTTCATTAAATAAATATTTTTCAGCTTGCTAAGTCTATGTTCTCTGATTTCAGACAAAAATTTTGAATAATGAATCTTATCCCTGTTCCCTGTTTCCTGTTCCCTGTTCCCTGTTCCCTGTTCCCTGTTCCCTTTTTTTGTAAGATTCACTCAAATCTAGCTAATAATTCCTCACGAGACAATTGTAGAAGCAAAGGCGTAAATTCTTCTCTGGACATTGCAATTAAAGGATTGATAATTGCTGCTAATCGTGAATCAACTGCACCAAAACGTACTTGCAATATACTTTCAATCATAGCGCGTCTTTCTCTTTCTATACCTTCTTGTCGTCCTTCTTGTTGTCCTTCTTGTCGTCCTTGTTTTTTTAGTTCTTCTAATTGTTGTTGATACATTTCCGATAATTTCATAATTAACTCCTGATCATCTTTATCAATATCTTGTTCTTGACGCTGACGAGCCGATAAC
This sequence comes from Anabaena sp. 54, assembly GCF_017355725.1. NCBI lineage: Bacteria > Bacillati > Cyanobacteriota > Cyanophyceae > Nostocales > Nostocaceae > Anabaena > Anabaena sp. 54. The sequence continues at coordinate 115,418 of NZ_JAAVWA010000012.1, read as the reverse complement.
ACAGCAATTAGGTTATGTACTAATTGTATAATATCCGAAAGGAACGGACTATTATTGGCTAGTGCTTCTAATTCTTCTACTGCTTGTCTTTGGACTTTCCCTTTGCCTAAAACCCTCAAAAACAGTGTTTCGGGTGTACTCGGTAGTTGATGAATCGCAACAACTACGGTTTTAAATCCTTTTGGCAAGAAATAAATACCTTTTCCCCAGTTTGTTTCATCCAGAGTCCCATGAAAAATCTCTAGGATTTCTGGTGATACTGTAGGTGTAAAAATCCATAATTGAGCTAATTCTGCTTCATTTATTCGCGTATTATTACGTTTTGCTTGCCGTTCTAGGTCTGCATGAATGTCAAACAATTTACCTATACAACTGCGAGTTTCACTTTTGCTGACGGCATTACGGAATGGTTCAAATATGGCATAATTTGTCACCATTTTCCCCAGTATTCCTAGTGTTTCTAGACTTTGTGTTGGTTGGGGTGAAGGAATAAATAATACGTCTATTTGTCTGACTTCTGCGGTAATATCTTTGCTGGTTTCTACTTCTCCATAAGGCGTTAATAATTCCGTTAGATATTGTTTAGCAAATTGATCATGTATAAAGCGAGTCATTTACATTAATTTAAAGACAGAATTATTAATTTAACATTTTTTGGGTGATGGCGATAACTTAGTAAAACGCAGGGGTTTAGCATTGCGCTTTACCCCTACATATCTAGGTTGCTCGTAATCTTGTAAAAGTTCACATCTCAACCGTCAAGAGTATCATCCAAAATCCAAAATCTAAAATCTAAAATTCACTCATCCTTGCCAGGGTGAAGGGATAGGTGTAGTGGAAATCACCTTTTCTGCCATCAACCTCACGGCAGTTTTCCCACAACTTGGGCATTCTACCTCTAAATACTGTGAAGATGATACATCTACCTCACATAATATCCCTTGTTTGCAGTGCCAACATTCACAAATTACCCTGCATACTGGTTCGTTGCAGTCAAGGATCTTGACGTGCTGAAAATTTTGGGATTCGCTGTCTGGTTTCCTGGGCTTAGGGAATTTTTTGATTTCTTGAACTTCCATCATTTCACCGTCTAACTGCAACTATGTTTAGAGCTTACTTGATCTTTCCTATCTTACAACTATGTACGAATTGTCAGTTGTCAGTTGTTAGTAGGGGCGAAGCATTTGGAAGATAAATTATCGGTCATTGCCAAAAATAGTTCTCCAAATGCTTCGCCCGTACAGTTGTCAGTTGTTAGTTGTCATTGGGAAGAAATATTCTCCCTGTCCCCTGCCTTTTCTGGAGTTCCCTATTTAATTGCTAATGCGGGTTCTTTAACAGATTGTTGCAACAGTTGGGTATATAGTTCATCTAACTGAGCAGCTACACCATGCCAGCTAAATTTATTAATAACACGCTTTTTAGCAGCTTTTCCTAATTCTTGCTGCCATGCAGGATTGCCCAGAATCCGATCAATAGCGTGGTTAAAAGCTGGGACATTTTGTGGCGGTACTAATAAACCAGTTTCTTCATTGACAACAGTAAATTGCAGTCCACCGACATCACTAGCGACTACAGGTGTACCGCAGGCCATAGCCTCGATAGCTACCAATCCAAAGGGTTCATAGTGGCTAGGAACAACACAAATATCCGCAGCGGCGTAATAAGCTGGCAATATCTCCCGACTCAAACAACCGGGAAAAGAGGTACATTCATTCATCCCTAATTCGTTGACAATTCCGGTAAGGCGATCGCGTTCTTTTTCATCACTATTCCCCGGTGTACAACCACCACCAATAATCAACTGCAACTGTTTTGATTCATAAAACTTCGACTCTCGCATTGCCCTGATCAAGGTTTCTATGCCTTTTCGGGGGTCAAATCTACCGACATATAACACCACTTTAGCTTCTGGATCAATTCCTAAAGTAGCTCTGGCAGCTTGTCTTTCCACTGAACCAAACTGCTGAATATCTGTTCCACAGGGAATAATATCAATTTTGCCTTTTTGGGAAACAAGCGATCGCATATGTTCCAGTTCTTGGGGACTGGTGGCAACAATTCTTTCCGCTGTTTCCAATACTTGTTTTTCTACTATTAAACGTTGACTTGCCACCAGAGGAATATTTTCTATGGTCTTGTATTTGATCACCCCTAAAGAATGGTAAGTATGAACCTGTTTAGTTCCTTGTCTTTTCTTGAGTTCCATTCCTACCCAGCTAGATAACCAATAATTAGTATGCACTAAATCATAATGAATCCCAGCTTCTTTTTGAAATTCTAGTAACTGAAAGACGAAATCTGGCAAATATTGAAAACCCTGATCTCTTGGCACAAATTCCACCGGACCTGCGGTTAACCGAATAGTCCGACAATTAGGGTTATGTTGCACTATCCTTTCTTGATCAGCACTGACCCTCCGGCTAAACATATCTACCTGCCATCCTAGCTGTGCCAGGGCTTCACCCACTTGGCGGACATAAACATTTTGTCCTCCTGCCTCTTCTCTGCCTATTTCAATCGCTGGATCACCATGAACTGAAATTAAAGCAATGTGTTTTTTAGTGGTAGCTTTCATAGATTTTTTCTGTTTCCGATTTCAACAATATGGGAGTGAATTTTCAACTTGCGCTTATTAAACTGAAATCTGTGTTTTTGCGGGGAATTTTGAATAATTAATATTTATTATATTTTAACTATTGCCCAAATGTTGGTTAATTTTCCCCACTTTCTATATTTATATTTAATACCCTTGATAGATATTGTTGCCTATCTTTTGATATAGACAAACAGATATTATCTATCATGATATATTAGTTAATCCATGATAAAACCTATCTGAAGTAGCAACGCCACATCATAAGTTAGATATTTACAGTTGATTATTTACAAGGTTCAAGCAATCAAAATAATTTTCCTTAAAGTCAATACATCAAAATCAAATCGCCGAAAATATCACCTTAATTACCATTACTTTCAAAACCCTTGATTTAATTAAGCTAATTGTATTAGCTTATACTATTCCTACATTGTGAAAATTTTTGTTAATTTAGATACAGTTTTCCTAAAAAATCACAAATTTTGTGTAATCATACCGTCACACGATTTTAGATTGACGTTAGCGCAGCGAGTATTTTTCCGTTTTTCAGGACGAGGCTTGTACCAAATTTTTTTCATCTATAGCAACGGTCAAGGTGGTTAGGACATAAATTAATCATGAAACTCCGACCACAACAGGTTTTTACTCCTAACTCCTGACTGGGCGCGGGGCCTGCGCCCCTACCTCCTGACTCCTGCTATAAAATCTAAAATTTTTCGGTCAAACTACAAAAATCGCCAAAACAAATAGTGCAGATAACCTGATATGGCTACCTGCACTGCTTGTTGATTAAATTCGGACTTTCGTGGCTAAACAGACAATTTAGTTGGTAGTTTGTGCTGACAGCATTTGTTTTAGCTTTTCTAAATCCGCTGCCCAACGGGGATCTGGACGAAAAGCTTCGTTATCAACGCTAGTAGCAGTCTCACGCGCACTACCACCACCGCTACCGCGCCGAGATTTCTTACTTCTATCCCGACGATTACCTTCTTTATTGCCGCTAGGACTAGGGGCGCTACTACCTTGGATAATTGGTTTGGGAACTTGTTGTTGTGGTTGTTGTTCTTCACCTTCCTCACCTTTAGTCCGTGGTAAAGCTTTTTCTAGCTTAATGGGTGTATCTTTGAACATTTGACCATTATATTTTTCAATAATTTGATCTGCTTGTTCGTCATTATTCACTGTTAAAAACCCGAAACCCCGGCATTTGCCTGTTTTCCGGTCTTTAATTAGTTTGGTGGTGACAGCATCGCCTTCTTCTGCAAATACAGCTTGCAAATCTTGACGATCTATTTCTTCTTTGGGCAAATTTCCTATATATAGGCGAATGGACATGGAACATACCTCCGAATTGGGATTAAACAGGGCAAGACAAAAACAATAAATTGGCTTTGGTTTTTGAATAGATACTATGGACTAAAACTGCCACAAACCAATTTCTGCAATCCGATATTGTAGCGTGGCGTGAGTCATGCTATCAACTTATAGAATACAGTTTTTTTGTTGGGATCAAGCTTATTCGCCACGAAAGCAATTATGCAATCGTGGGCTAATATCACTTTAATTTTAGGAATTGTTAATTTAATAGCCAACTATCCACCACAGTAAATTCATTCTTCTTAATTCTTGCCCGCAGAACAAAATACCATTCCTTAACATTATCATGGTATTTTCTACGTAGCTAGTTCAGCAGAAACTTTTCCGCCAATAGCCAATAGTATTGCTTCATCGTAACATAAAACACATTTTTAAGGCAAGGGGCAAAAGATAAGGGACTTCCAATTAAAAAAATACCCAAAAATTTCTTGTGGTGCGGGACGAATTGCCCGCTAATCATCAAGGACGGGCAGGATGCCCATCCCACAAAATTGGGCAATTTATTTTTTGGTGTTCCCTAAGAGGCAGGGGACAGGGGGAATATTTCTTCCCAATGACCAATGACTAAGACCCTGTAAGCATAATATAAGCACCCCAAGCTTGGGCAACGACTGCGACGACAGTAGACCAAGCAGGATGAGGGCTATGAATTTTTTTGCCGCTTTGGGTTTCTAGGGTTTGGAGATCAATCCAGGGAGTTGCCCCGCGTCGTAACCAACCTGTGACAGTGATTTGTCTGCCAATCAAGTCTTGAGGATTGAATGACTTTCCTAACCAGGGAATATGATGTAATTTCATTAAACCTTGGCTAGTTTGTAGGATTAGGTCTTGTGCTAAACAATTACCAATTCCGGGACGGCCTAACAGCTTACCAGTAAAACGGATTTTAGTGCTATCAATTGGTAAAATTGCTGGATCTGCTAATAAGTTGATCAAGTTTTCGTCTTTTTGAACATTTGCAGGGATAATTTCGGGAAATAAAGCATTTATTCGCATGACTGTGCCAATGCTAAAACCAATTAACATACAACCTGTAACAAAAGACCAATTATCATAAATCCATTTTAAGTTTAACAAATGTAAGGTGTATGCCGTTTGCCAAACTAACCAAATCAGACAGGCGAAGAGAAAACCAAGGGGGATTCCCAACCAAGGGGCAATTTGTAAACAGAACGTTTGGGGCTTAATGAGGATGGGTTGTGATGGGGTTGTTTGATATAATTCGGTGTCTAAATGCCAATGGCGGGCTATTTCACAAAGACGTTCGATGCGATCGCCTATTGCTGGATGACAACTGTTGATTGTTAACCATTGACGGTAGGGATGAAAATTTTCCCATTTTAAAAATGATTCAAAAGGTAGATGACCAGCGGTGCTACCCAAAACTATGCTGTGCTGGTATGCTATGGGTGAAAGCAGATTTAGGCTTTCTAACTGCCAGCAGGTCTGTTCTTTTAACCCGACATCATGGGCTACACCAATGGATATTTTCAATAGGGCGCGAATTAGTCCATTGGGATTACCAGTAATTTCTGCGGACAGGCGATCGCTATGGTAAAGTCGCAACCGAGAATTAAGTAAAGCTGTGCCTGTGAACAGACACCAAATTCCATAGTTAATGGCTGCTAAGGCTGTACCTAGCCAACGCCAAATTTTACTGTGATGTTGATTTTCCCAAACTGACACTTGCTGATATATGCCATAAAATGGCATAGTTACGAGTAACACTAGGGACATCACTGCAAAGTCCCAACGCCCAATTTGCCCCAGGGATAAAGCATAAATAGCAGCTATTTCATCATCTGCCAGTTGTTCTAATAAGCCTTGACTAACAGTTATTCTGGCTGTGCGGGGCAGATTGCCATAACTGATGATCATGGGGGCAGTAATTGGTAGTATCCTCAGTTGGGGGGTATTCCAGTGTCGCTGTTGACAAGCCCTTTGTAATACCCTTACTGTTTCCCGACTGTAGGAGTTTAATTTTTCTTTGGGCAACTCTTCTTGACCAGAAAATCTCGTTAGCGCCCAGTCGAGTAACCAAGGGGACGATACCATTAAGATTATAAATAACCCTAGAATCAAGTCGGTAGGATCACGATATAAAATCTGGATGGGTTCTAAGTATGGCAGTTGATATAGAATTTGATTAACTGAACCTAATACAAATTTCAGCGCTTCTCGGCACGTCCAGAATAGTGCCATGAATGTGAAGAGGGCAAGTAGTCGGGAGGGAATAATATTAGGCTTGCGTAGAGGTTGCCACACTTTAGCACGTCTAGCATTTCGCCAGTAAATGCTAACGGGTTGAATATTAGTATTACCATCAGCCCCAACATAAGCGGTTTTTAGCTGTTGTGGGGGGGTATTTAAACCGGAAATAATTCCAGTCTTCGGTTTGCGGGATTTTTTCTGCTGGTTTTTGCGTTTATGCAGGTGTTCAAGAGCAAGTTTTGACCACTCTTGAACTTGGGGACTACTATTAGCGATCAAATTTTGGCACAGGACGATCGCTTTGGAGATTTCGCCAGTGCGGGCATAGGACATAACTAACCCCACTTGTGCCTGTAAACAAATCTTTTCTTCGGTTTGATTTTTGGCTAGTGGTTCAAGGTTAGCGATCGCTGTATAGTAATTCCCCTGCTTGAGGGCAGCTAAACCAGCCTCTAAACATGATTCAGCATAGGAAGGCATACAAACTTTGGTACTCCAATCTGTTCTCGGTGACAAATAGCACGCTCGTTGATATACCCTGATAATTAGGAACAGGGAATAGGGAACAGGGAATAGGGAACAGGGAACAGGGAATAGGGAACAGGGAACAGGGAACAGGGAACAGGAAATTATTGCCTCTTGCCCCTTGCCTCTTGCCTCCTGCCTCTTGCCTCTTGCCTTTTGCCTCTTGCCTCTTGCCTCTTGCCTCTTGCCTTTTGCCTCTTCCTCTAACCTTCTACTGATTGTTGATGGGAAAAGACGGGTGCGATCGCACTTAACTTCAATCCTGGATGATCACCTTCTAACTGTTGACAGTTCCATTCATTGCGGAATAACAACACAGGTCGTCCCATGCTATCTTTAACAGTGGTGGTATTGAATAAACGTCCTACCTGTTTTAAGGCTTCCCAACCACCCAAAACCCAACGGGCAACACTGTAGGGTAATAAATCAAGAATGGTTTCTACACCATATTCATTTTGTAAGCGGAACTGGACTACCTCAAATTGCAACTGACCAACCGCTGCTAAAATTGGCTCACGCTTGGCTTCATCAGTTGAATACATAATTTGTACAGCACCTTCTTCTCGCAATTCAGAAACACCTTTTTGAAACTGCTTAAATTTCGACGGGTTGGGGTTTCTCAAAGTAGCAAAAAGTTCCGGTGAGAAATAAGGAATTCCCTCATATTCTAGTTTTTGTCCTGTATAAATAGTATCGCCAATTGCGAAAACACCCGGATTATTTAAACCAATCACGTCCCCTGGATAAGCGACATCAATAGATTCTCTTTCTTGGGCAAATAGTTTTTGCGGACGAGATAGACGGACAACTTTACCAGTTCGAGCATGATTTACTGTCATATCTTTTTCAAACTTGCCTGTGCAAACCCGGACAAAAGCTACTCTATCGCGGTGTTTCGGGTCCATGTTGGCTTGCAGTTTGAAAATAAATCCGGTAAATTCTGGATAAGTGGGGGGAATATCGCCGACGCTGCTGCTATGTGTACCTGGTTTGAGGGCAAAGTCGAGGAAGTTTTCCAGGAATAATTCCACCCCAAAGTTGGTCATGGCGCTACCAAAAAATACTGGGGTCATTTTGCCAGCGTGTACCAGGTCTAAATCTAGTTCTGGACAAACTCCTTCTAAGAGTTCTAATTCGTCTTTTAATTGGTGGTAAAGTTCTTTTTCTAGTAAGGTTTCTAGTTGGGGATCGCCTATATCAAGAACAGTTTCCCTTGCTTCCTTACTACCATGAAAACTCCGTTCAAATAAATGAATTTGCTGTTGTTGGCGGTCAAATACGCCTTTAAAGCGATCGCCCATGCCAATAGGCCAATTCACTGCATAGGTCTGTAATCCCAGTTCTTTCTCAATTTCATCCAACAAATCTATAGGTTCTCTACCTGGACGGTCAAGTTTATTCACAAAGGTGAAAATGGGAATCCCCCGCATTTTACAGACTTCAAACAATTTCCGAGTTTGCGGTTCTAAACCTTTAGCCGCATCAATCAGCATGACCGCATTATCTGCCGCTGCCAAAGTCCGATAGGTGTCTTCACTAAAATCTTGGTGTCCAGGAGTGTCAAGTAAATTAATTTGACAGTTGCGATAGGCAAATTGTAACACCGTTGAAGTGACAGAAATTCCCCGTTGTTGTTCCATTGCCATCCAGTCAGAAGTCACTTTTCGCTGGTCTCTACGGGCTTTGACTGCTCCAGCTTCGTGGATAGCACCTCCGTATAATAATAGTTTTTCGGTTAAGGTAGTTTTACCAGCATCAGGGTGAGAAATAATCGCAAAGTTGCGACGCTGTTCCACCGCTTGACCTAGTTCTGTTTGCAGTTCAATGGACATATTGGTTATTTGTTTTTAACTTCATTAAATGTAATCTTTTTTAGGAGCAGGGAACAGGGAATAGGGAATAGGGAACAGGGAACAGGGAACAGGGAACAGATAATTGGTGAAAACTATTCTTCTTTCTTCTTCCTCCTGAACTCCTGATAGCGAAGCGCTGCTGCAAGCAGTTCGCCACCTAAGATTTCGACAATTTTGTATCAAAATTATCATCAAAGGTATTCAAAAATCCGAAATTACCGATTGTGACACTGGGGGGTGCGGAATGTGGGGTAAAAAGAAAAATTATTTGCTGTCCAACTCAGGTTACTTAACATAAATGTAGCAAATTACACTTTTTATTAAGATTATAGTATATCAGATTTCGTGTATACTGAATAAAGTAAATGGTAATACTTAATATCCATAGATATAGCAGGAATCAGGAGTCACCGAGTCAGGAGTAAAACTGGCTTTTTGTACAGATTTGAATTTAGATTTTGTACCTCCTAACTACGCAACCTGATGTATGAATAAGAAAATTAATTATGGAGATACAGTGGCTCTAGGGGAAGTATTACATACAGGCTTAATTGTTTATTAACTGCGATCGCTATTATACTAAACACGGGTGAGATTTAAACTTTTGCCAAATGACAAAGAACCCAGATGTGTAGGGGTTTAGCTCATGCTTTACCCCCACGTTTAGAATCAAACAATCAAGCCGTTTTGAGTATATTTTGTTTTGGCAGTATATACTGATTTCATAAGAGACTTCATAAGTTAATATTCGACGGAATCCAAGTGGATCAAGTTAGGGGATAAGGAAAAAATTTTGGAAAAATTACCCAACTGCACGACAATTTTAGTAGTTGATGACAATCTTGTAAATTTAAAACTTCTAAATCATACCTTAGAGGATGTTTTAAAAGTTTTTAATGTATAAACCAACCCCTCTGGTAAAACTCTCCAGTATTAAATGTTATTCCTTTTCCTCTCCCCTTGTGAAGGGGAGGGAACTAATTTTTCCGGTTTCCCCCCTTGATAAGGGGGGTAATTTAACTTGTGTGTACACCGTAGCCTATTAGGAGAGGGTTAGGAAGAGGCTTTGAAACGGGAGCATCCCCATTTTGCAGAAATAAACTGGCGATTAGAAAGATGCCTTCGCCTTTCGTCAGGGATACACGGCTATACAAACAGAATTTACCTAAGCGCAATACTTCTCGGTTAAGCCTGAAAAGTCATTATATGGTAGGTTAGGTTGTGGAACGTAAATGTTCGCGGAGCAATGGAACGTTTACGTATCCCTGACGGGAGGCGTTAGCCATAGTGTGGCGAAGCCATAACCCAACCTACATTTCCTTAACTAACAAGTATTGCCTGTAGATCTCAATTTATGGAAAGCCCTGAAAAAATCACCATAATTCCTCTAATCAACCTTGCCACATCAAGGTTTAGTTATGATAAATCCTCAATCACCGTAAAAAATACGTAAAAGCCAAAATTTTGAAAAACAACTATTTTATGCAACTGTGATCTAAAATAGAGTCTTACACACAATGTTTTTAGAGTTATCAAAACTCCACAACTGCAAATATTGTGTCAAGAAAAAAATAACATTTATTCTATACATTTCAATTCTATGAAAGCAGAAGTGATTGAATTAATAACAACGGTTTTCCATGTTTTACGAGTTAATCTGCGGTGGATGACTTGGAATCTATTTTTGGCTTTCATCCCTTTGGCTTTAAGTGTTTGGCTATTTCGCAAAAAACGCGGAGGTTCATGGATTTGGTGGCTAGGATTTCTGAGTTTCTATGCTTTTTTACCAAATGCGCCTTATTTATTAACTGATGTTATTCATTTAATAGATGATATCCGGCGAGTTCAGTCAGTATGGATGATTACATTAGTGTTAATGCCTGTGTATTTTGTGGTCATTTTTGGCGGATTTGAAGCTTATGTCATATCTTTGATAAATTTAGGTTACTATTTACACCGAACGGGTAAAAGCAAATGGATTTTTTCTGTTGAATTAATGACTCATGCTCTTTCTGCTGTTGGTATTTATTGGGGAAGATTTTTACGGTTTAACAGTTGGGACTTTATTACTCAACCAGATGCAATAATCACGAAAGGTGTAGAGGAAATACTTGGTAAACAGCCGTTGATAATTATTGCGATTACTTTTGTAATTCTTTGGGTTTTGTATTGGTTTATGAAACGAATTACTTTGGGTTTTGTTAACAATGGTGCTACTTCACAACTAAATGATCATCATATTCACAATATTAACTAATGACATAAGTAGGTGAACACAATAAAACCAATCTGTGTAAAGAAAAGTAAAATCGCCCAAACCCTCTTCACTCTTGCCTCTTGCCTTGCCATAACGACGATTTTCAATGCTAACCTACTTACAGCAGAATTCAGGAGTCAGGAGTGAAATTGGTTTGCTGTTCCAATACTTGTCAGTTAAGCTCAAAAAATAGAATTACGTAGGTTGGGTTGAGGAACGAAACCCAACATTTACCAGTATTTGTTGGGTTGCTGTCCGACTTTGGATTTAGATTCTGTAACTTATTAATCTACTGTAAATTGAATATCCCTGATTTCTTAAAGAAGTTGGGGATATCAACAAAAAAATTCCTGTTTAGATTTAAAATAGAAAAGCAAATATAAAAAACTATAAAAAGTGAAATTGGTGAAACAGCGATTAGATACATTATTAGTAGATTTGGGATTATGTCCCTCCCGTCAGCAAGCACAACGGCTAATTCAAGCTGGAGAAGTGACTGTAAATCAACAAATGGTTGATAAAGTCGGCACAGAAGTTGATATTACCGCCCAAATTCAAGTTAAAGAACGTCCTCCTTTTGTGTCTCGTGGTGGGGAAAAACTGGTCAAAGCTTTAGAATGTTTTGGAATTTCTGTAACTGACAGAATTTGTTTAGACGGGGGAATTTCTACAGGTGGATTTACAGATTGTTTATTACAAGCCGGCGCAAAACAAGTTTATGGTGTAGATGTTGGTTATGGACAAGTTGACTGGAAAATCAGAAACAATGAACGAGTAATTTTAAAAGAACGGACGAATTTACGCCAACTACAACCAGCAGAATTATATGCTGAAAATGCCATATTTCCTGATTTGATAGTTGTGGATGTTTCCTTTATTTCTTTAACTAAAATTTTGCCGGCGGTATGGCAATTAACACAAGCCCCCAGAGAGGCTGTATTGCTGGTAAAACCACAATTTGAGGTTGGCAAGTCTCGCATCGGCAAAAAAGGCGTTGTCCGCGATTCTGATGACCAAGCTGAGGCAATTTTTAATGTAATGAAAGGAGCGTTAGAGTTAGGATGGAAATATAAAGGTTTAACTTGGTCGCCAATCACAGGACCTGCGGGAAATATTGAATATCTTTTATGGTTGGGAATGGAAAGGGAAATCATACCCCCAACATTAGCAGCAATTCAAGAAATTACTAAACAAGTCATGCAGGAGTTTGGGAAAAAATGATGAGTAATCAAGGTTTTAGTTGGTGTTTTGGGTTGGCACTTACTTCGCCTCTAATCTTGTCAAATAGCATTATGTGAATTACGCCAATCTTTAAAAATATCTCAAGCTCAATTAGCTGAGAAGTTGCAAATTAAACAACCTGCTATTTCTAGATTAGAAAATCGCACTGATATGTATGTTAGTCATCTGCGAGAAGTTATTGAAGCTATGGGAGGAGAATTGAAAATAACGACAAAATTCCCTGATGTTGAAGTAACAATTACTAATTTTGAAAATTTGGCAATGGATATTGATGAGTAGGAGTTGAAGATAGGGAAAAAATTGAGATTTTTTAATTTTTAGAGTTTTGCTAAAATGTAAATGGCTATAAACCAAGGAAATATTCAGCTATGACACTTGCTAATTTATCAATTCCTCAACAATATACACTTGATATTGAACCAGAAGGACGTTTAACTTTACCCCAAGAAATCCAAGAAATACTTAATTTAGAATCTGGAGACAGATTAATTTTAACTCTTGAAGATAATGGCAAAATCCAATTAGTCAGCCTCAAACAACAAGTTAAAAAATTAAGAGGTTTATTAAAAGATAAATCACCTGATAGAAATTTGGTAAATGAACTTATTACCGAACGCAGACAGGAGTATTTAAGTGAATAAATCTGTGTTAGATGCTTCTGCATTTTTAGCTTATCTTAGAGATGAACCAGGAGCAGAAATTGTAGAAAATGCGTTGATTGATGGGTGCTATATCAGTATTATTAATTGGGTAGAGGTATTGTCAAAAGTTGTTGATTTAGGAGAATCACCAGAGGAAATTATTAAACGATTGAGAGATGAAGGATTATTAGAAAATAGTCTAGAAATTATTGCTTGCAATGAGCAAGATGCTATAACTATAGCTAAATTTCGACCTTTAACCAAAAGTACAGGATTATCATTAGGAGATCGTGCTTGTCTTGCTTTAGGTAAACGCTTGAATTTACCTGTATTAACAGCAGATAAAGTCTGGACTAGTTTATCTCTGGGAATTACAATTAATTTGATTCGTTAAAGTTCAAACTCATTTATACTTTCGGTAAATTTCGCTAACGCTTCTGCTGCTAATGCTTCGAACTTACTATCTGCAATATCACGTTCTATCTGCTCATCCCAAAGTTCATAATCTAGGTTTAAAAACCATTGTCTCAGTTTCTCAAAATCATGAGATGGAAGTGAGAGAATTGCAGTTTCAATTTGTTCAAGCTGTGACATAAATAGTTTTACCTCTTTATTCTTGAGAAAATTATAGCTTTATTTTGTCCTAGAGTTTAATCCTTGATCTCAGTGTATTTATTTTACTATACTATTAATAATTCTATTTGCACATTTATGACAACTACTAAATTTCCTGAGTATCATTGTATGATTATCCCACCCCCCAATTCCCAAAGAGCGATACATTTGCTAAAATTGCAATCATCATAACACCAATTAATCACTATGTACTCCACCAATCCACACCAAGAACTCTTACAAGCGATCTCCAACCTTAGCGATCAACAAATCCCACTTGTCTTGCAATTTATCTCATCCCTAGAAACACCTGTTAACAATTATCCAACTTCAGCTAAAACAGTTTTAGAACGAATGGGTGGTTATCCCAAATTTTTACTAGAAGGATCAGGAGATTTTTCAGATAGAGATGTACGCAAAAAAGCGATCGCTGACAGAATTCAGGCAAAACATCAGACAAGAACTCATGAATAATTATCCCCTGATTTTAATTGATACTGGAATTCTTGTTGCCTTCTATGACCGTAAAGACAAGTATCACCAACAAGTTGTTAACTTTTTTAGCACCTGTACCAGTCAACTCATCACAACAATTGCCTGTGTTACAGAAGTGATGTGGTTACTTGCCCCAAATACAAAAGTGCAGAACGAATTCTTATCTGCCTTATCAATAAGAGTTTTCTTATGCGAACATTTACTACCATCAGACTATCAAAGAATCCAAGAACTTAACACAATTTATCAAGATTTACCCGCAGATTTTACCGATTTATCGCTTATTGCCATTTCCGAAAGATTAAACATTTCTGCTATTGCCACTCTAGATAAAGACTTTAATATTTATCGCCGCTATCGCAAGCAACCATTTAATCGCATATTTTTACCTTAATTAGACGAGCAAAATTAAACTTGTATTGCTTTGAGATAAAGGGCGATAGGGCGATCGCTGACTTGTCAATTCATTTTTTGATTTGTGATAACGGAGTGCGCCATTTCCAATTATTTTACCTCTACTATACCGAAATTATCTCAACCAAAATCTGATTCATAATTTGCTGTTTCAACGAATCCGCCGCAACTGAAGCAATCATTTCCCAATCGTTTTCTGTCAACATTACCCCAAGCAATTCGCGCAACACCTGATGATTAGAAATAAACTCCTCACCAAAAAGTTCATCCCTCTGCAACACAGCTTGAATATGTTCTTTAACAGTAGATGTAGGTAGCCTGAATCTTTCCAGCAACTTCTCTCTGGCGGTAGCAGATGCTATAGAAGTCGCAGTTCCTAAATTCCAATCTTTAAGCAACAAACGCACTTCTCGATTCAAAGAAATCCGCAAAGTTTTTAAACGATAAAACAATTCAGGATTAAGTAATAATTGATCAAAACTAGAACCCCAATCTAAACCAGCACCAATATTACCTCCTACTTCTTCCTCAGCTTGAATGCTTTTTCTCAACCATTCTTTGTTAAGTAATAAATCCATCGGGTTTGCTAATTCTTGGTTAGAGGTGAACGGAATATAATTAGATTCTTGCTGACTCATTACTTACCCTCACTGCTTTTGTTATAAGAACGCCATACACCGTACTCAAAATAAACCAGATCATCGTAATCTTCATCTTGCCCTAAATCTAGCATTCCTTGATTATCATAGAATTTTTCCGTTGCTGGTAAAGAATGCAAGCCTACCCTACCTTCATAACCTAGCTCGAAACTGCGGGTTCGGGCAAATACCAAAAATACACTCCCAACACCTTTGTATCGTGGTGGGCGTTGGACATCCTGGCGATTCCAAGGTGCTGTAGCAATTCCATCAAGATATACTAAGCGTTTACCCTCTGTGATGCGTGATCCGTGCATCTGAGTTTCCATCAGCATCAATCCTTGGGTTTCACCTTCGCACTCAATGGCATAACCTTCACGGTTTGAACTGCTGGCAATAAATCTCAGTTTAAACTCCCAGTCCCAAAATTTATCAGCTTGTACGTATAAATTTAGTCGGCTTTTCCACAGCGATAGATAATCATCAACGTGCTTTTGTGCCAGTTCCACTAAATACGCATTTACAAGAGTGCTATCCTCACCACGAATTAGCTGAACTTGCAGTTGCACTCGTTACTCCTTGTTGGTGAAAATGACTGTGGTAACAAACTAAAATAGTATCATTAATATAGGACTCCGGTTTGATTCCTGATAGGATAGCGTGGCGTTAGCCATATTTTCCTGCGTAGGAAGGCAAGAGGATTTGAGAATATGAAGGTGTACCGAGTTTTGTATGGCTACGCCACGCAAGCTATCAAAAATTAAATAGGAGTCCTATCTTTAAATAAGAGAAGTTCATCTTATTTCTTTAAAATGAGAATTGCTGCTGATCTAAATCAAAGATCGTAAATCAAACACTCCAAAGCATCTGGATACATTTCACAGTAGGTTTCTAGGGCTGTTTTGCGGTGTTTTGCTTGCTTTTGATGGGCTTTTTCTGCTTGCAATTCTTCGACAATATCCCATGCTACTGCACAATTAGCAGAATTATTACCATTTTCTGTACAGGTTATCCGCGCTTCTGTAATAGCTTCGAGAATTGCTGCTTCAATGGGTTTTTTCCCATTAATAACTTCGTTTAGGGATACCATGATCATGTTACCTTTGTTGAGGAAAATAAAGGTTAATTAGGAATTTTAAGGATTGCTAATGAAGAGAATTACTCATAGTTGGTAAACTCTTTTTCAGAGTAACAATTCAAATAATTATTTTTAGTTAATTTATATACTTTTTGATTCTATGATGAGATAACCATGACTTAAACATTCCGTAATAGGGATTTATTAATGCTAAAGTAGTAGATAATCTAAATATTTTAGTTATAATTTAAACAGAGTATCTGTAACTTATAATTATGCGTGAATTAGCACTTCAATCTCAATCTTTACGTGAAGCCTGGGAACAAGGGTTACAAGAAGGTTTAACTCAAGTTGCACTCAATATGCTACAAGAAGGTATTGATTTATCTCTAGTAGCTAAACTAACTAATCTACCACTTGAAAAGATTCAAAATTTGCAAGTTAGTAATGTAGATGATTTGGAAATTTTAGTAAAAGATTTTCTTGAGTTAAGTGAATCATCACTCAATAAAGTTTGGCTTGAACCAGAAGAAGACGAAGCTTGGAAGGATTTATAGAATTTATGCTTATGGAAAAATTTGCTAAAGGTGACGTTATCTCTGTACCTTTTCCATTTTCTGACGCATCTGCTACTAAAAGAAGACCTGCCTTGATTATAGCAGAATCAGATAGTAATAATATTATTCTCTGTCCTATTACCAGTAAACCAGGTAGAGAATATGAAATTAAGTTAGAAGACCAGGATTTTATGTTTGGTAAACTTAATTTAAGTCCCTGTTATATTCGTCCTAACATCATTGCAACAGTTGACAAAAGTAATGTTATTAGGAATATCGGAAAATTAAGGGATGAAAAAATAAATCAAGTTATTGCTACCATTATTGAAATTTTACAAAAGCCTTGTGAACCTACACTTCCAGCATCAAAAGCATGGAAAAGAGGTAAAAATCCCAAATCATAAAGTTTGTGATGGTTACTTAGAGGTTGTTTGAAAAGTATCAGATGAAACCCATAATCTCCAAAAACCTAACCCCCCTGCCCCCCTTCCCTACCAGGGAATGGGGTTTTCAAAGCCTCTCCCCGCGTCGGGGAGAGGTTTGGAGAGGGGTCAATTTATACATTCAAAACTTTTCAAACACCCTCTTAGATTCAATCTCTCAAAATTCGCCGAAATTACCGCCTAATTCTTGCTGTAAGCGATACAAAATAGTATTTTTATCAACTTGTGACAAAATTTCCTGAATGACGGTATTAGCGCCCAATTGTCCCCAAGTACAGCCTTTTTCTAGATATAACTGGGCGGCTTTACCGACTGTATAAGCACCATAACCGGCAATTCCACCTTGGGCTAATGCACTCCCGAAAAAAGTAGTAATATTAAAGGGATTATCACCACTAGCTATGGCTGCGGCACTTTTACCTAAACCTAATATAAAACTGCTGCCAATTTCACTTAATAATAAACCACCAGAACTAAATAAAATTGTTTTTAATAATTCACTAGCTTCATAGCCAGTCATGGGTAAACCATACAATTTAGCTAATGCCCGAATTAAGGCTAAATCGGTAATTAAACCACCTATTATATCTAAGAAAGCAATAGGATTTAAGCCAATGGCTAGGGCTTTATATTGGCTAAACTTCCAAATTATATCTTCTGCTTCTTTTTCGCGGATATGAACGGTTTTTTGGGCGATATTTTCTTCGGATTCTCTAGCTTGAATGAGTGCATTTAAAGCTAAAAGAGATCGTCCTTCTCGATTTAATATATTTAAGATTGTTTGCTTTAATTCATCTACTTGCGGTGGCGGTGTTTCCCATTCAGAGGTGATGCTTCCATCTGCATATTCTACTCTCACTTCCATTGGTGCAGGTTCAGCCGATATCATGACAATTTCATCGGGTAACAATGGCTGATTTTGGGTATTTCCTGCCCCTAATTGTTGAAGATTTTTATAAATTGCATTTTTATCTGTATCGGGATATAAATCAATTTTATTAAATACCAAAATTAAAGGTTTTTGTGCTTGACGTAATTCT
The DNA here is from genome assembly GCF_017355725.1 of Anabaena sp. 54. Taxonomy (NCBI): domain Bacteria; kingdom Bacillati; phylum Cyanobacteriota; class Cyanophyceae; order Nostocales; family Nostocaceae; genus Anabaena; species Anabaena sp. 54. Next base: position 97,433 of record NZ_JAAVWA010000012.1, on the reverse strand, counting down.
AATAATCCCTGGTATTCAGTTCTCGTAATATCCCCAGAAACCACAAACAAGATTAAATCAGCTTGACGCGCTACGTCTCGTGCCATTTGCGCCCGTGAATCTCCGGCAATTTCATCTAAACCGGGAGTATCAATTAATTCAACTAATACCTTATCTCCGGGTTTCCAAGGTACAGAACGTGGTGATTGAGTGACACCATTTAGGGGTCCGGTTTGCAGAATTTTTTCTCCCAATAAAGAATTTAATACTGCTGATTTTCCCCGACTGACTAAACCAAAAGCGGCAATTCTGATAACATTGGCATCTAATTTATTGAGTGTGGCATTTAAGGTTTCTATTTCTGGTTTTAGCAAACTTGCTAATTCTGGATTTGCGGCTAGTTGTCCCGATTTACGGAGATATCCATACCAAGATAATGCTTGTCTGAGACTAGCACGGGCGCGATTTAAATGTGTTTCTTGTAGGTTACGAGTCATAGGATTTTTGATTGTGGATTTTCAGATCCCCGACTTCTTAAAGAAGTCGGGGATCTAATTAATGCCGATAATTTGCGGTTCGGGTATTGGTTGTCCGTCTTCTAAATAAGATGAAATCAACATTTCTAAAACTTCTTGGGCATTTTTTAAAGCCTCTTCATAAGTGTCTCCATGAGTACAAGGCTGCATAATATCTGTAAAATCTGGTAATGAGACCACATAACATTTATCTTCATTTGACCATTGAATAATAATTGTATATTTCATTCCTCTGATTCCTCCTTTTCTTCTGTTTCTATTTTATTTAATTCGGCTATTGCTTCATTAACTTGCTTCTCTAAATATTGTTTAGCATCACTACCATCTTTACCAGCAATGATAATAGATTTAGATAATTTTGGATGTATCCATTTACTATGACTTCCCTTTGCCGGTTTATATGTAAAACCGGATTGCAGTAATAAATTTTTCAGTTCTCTAATTTTCTTCGGCATATCTAATATAACGTTATTGTCCCAAATATGCTTCTAAAACTTTGGTATTATTTTGAATGCTTGAAAATTATCAATTACACCTTGTCTCAGGACTTATAGCGGTATGCACTTGAGTGAGATAAGTAGGTTGGCGTTGAAAATTGTCGTTATGGCAAGGCAAAAGGCAATACTTCGACTTCGCTCAGTAACCAGAGGCAAGAGGCAAGAGTGAAGAGGGTTTGGGCGATTTTACGTTTCTTTACACAGTTTGGTTTTATTGTGTTCACCTACTTAGAGTCAGCCAATCGCAAAATCTGTAGGGGCGCAGGGTCTGCGCCCTCGATTATATTGCATCCTAGCGATAACCGCTATAGTCTGATTGCAAATTGTGAATAAGTTCACCATCAAAATTACTCTTGCCTAATTCTTACAATTAAGCTGCTGTTAATGACTTGCCGACAATTTGCGGTTCGGGTATTGGTTGTCCGTCTTCTAAATAAGATGAAATCAGCATTTCTAAAACTTCTTGGGCATTTTTTAAAGCCTCTTCATAAGTGTCTCCATGAGTATGACAAAATTCTCCCCATTCAGGAAGACTTACCACAAAGCATTTATCTTCTTCTGACCATTGAATAATGATTGTGTAATGATTATTCATTTTGTGCTTCCTCTTGAGCTTTTTTTATTTCTTCTATTCTTTTGATGGCGTTACTAACATCTTTCTCTTGGTATTCTTTTGCATCTTTTCCGTCTTTACCTGATATAGTAACTCGTCCAGATAATAAAGGATGATACCAGTTAGTATGACTACCTTTTCCAGTCCGACAAGTAAAACCTGATTGCAGTAATAAATTTTTCAGTTCTCTAATTTTTTTGGGCATATCTAATATAATATCATTGTCCCAAATATGCTTCTAAAACTTTGGTATTATTTTGGATTTCTGTAGGGCTACCAACGGCTAGATTTTGTCCTTCAGCTAATACCCAAACTCGATCACATAAGGACATAATTACGTCCATGTTATGTTCAATAATCAAAAATGTCATGCCGTCGTGACGATTCCACGCTAGAATGCGATCGCATATGTCATCAATTAATCTGGGATTTACGCCAGCAGCAGGTTCATCTAGCAATATTAACTTAGGATTAGTCATCAATGCCCGACCGATTTCTAAAAGTTTCCGCTGTCCCCCAGATAAACCACCGGCATAATCAGCGGCTTTTTTTTCTAAGCCTACAGATTCTAACAAAAACATTGCTCGTTCTTTTAATTGCTTTTCTTCCTTAGCAATAATGTGGGGTTGAAATTGCACTTGCCAAAAATTCTCCCCGGTTTGTTTTTGCGCTCCCAAAAGCATATTTTCTAATACTGATAACTTCGATAAAACCCGTGCAACTTGAAAGGTTCTCACTAATCCCTGTTGGGCAATTTGGTATGGTTGTAATTGATGAATGGGTTCACCATCAAAAATCACTCTACCCTTATCAGGACGAATAAAATTAGAGAGTAAATTAAATAAAGTAGTTTTCCCAGCCCCATTTGGACCAATTAACCCAGTAATGCTACCTTTGATAACTTCGATATTTGCTTCCTGAACTGCTTTAATTCCGCCAAAATTTTTACAAAGTCCAGTTGCAGCTAAAAGAGGTAGTTGGGGTGATGCGATATTATTTACCATTATAATTTTCTTCTCAACTTCATTTTTAGGTTTTTTGTTGGTTTTTAATGATTGTTATCAAATAAAAATTGTCGGAGTTCATCAAATTTCATCCCTGTAAAACCTCAGCCACAGTTAACTTTACATCACTAAATAGAGGCGAACAAATTATATCATCTTCCCTATAAACCTGCTCCTCATAAAAACCCTCCACCCATTCTAAAACCGTCACTTTTTGCCCAATTGGATCAACAATCCAATACTCAGTAATTCCCCGCGCCGCATACTCAGAACGCTTATAACGATAATCACGATTTTCCTGATTTGGACTCACTACCTCAACCACCAACAGAGGCGGCGGCATATCCATTAAAATTAGGGAGCGTGTAGCCCCCTGCATTACCTGAGCTAATTCTTCAGAAAACACCACCAAATCAGGAACACGCACTCCCACCTGCCGACTATTCACAGCAATTTCTGTTTTCATTCTTAACCGATAATATGGAATACCTAATTTCAGAAAATAGGCCACTAAAAACATCGCTATCCGACAATTTAGCTCACTTTCAGAAGGCATAGGAATTAATTCTCCGTTCTCAAATTCATATAAATTATCTGTCCCATCGTCATAATTAAGAAATTCCTCAAAAGTCATCTTGTTAGCAGTTGCAACTATCATGGCTATTCCTCCCATAAACGGCTTGTATCAACTATTTTAACATCACAAATTTCTAATTATTTACCAAGAGTCAGTTCCTCCTTTTTCCCTAAAATACCTTGAGGTCGCCAAATCATCAACACCATTAAAAGTAAGCCAATAAACATGATCCGAAATGCACCAATCCGTTCTACATCTAAAGGGACAATTTTGGGTAAAAATTCCCTAGTGAGGGCATCATAGGTAAAGAAAATGACTGCACCTAAAATAGTTCCCAGATTGTTGCCAGAACCACCTAAAATTACCATAATCCAGGCATCAAAGGTAAGTTGGGGTTGGAAGTTATCGGGGTAAATTGCGCCTAGTTGCCAGGCAAAAAATGCTCCAGCAATCCCCGCAATTGCCCCACCTAACATTAATGATTGTAGTTTATAGGAGAAAACGTTTTTGCCTAAGGCTTTGGGAATTTCTTCATCTTCACGAATAGATTTTAGCACTCTTCCCCAAGGCGATCGCACTAAAATTTCCAACCGCCAAAAAACAAAAGCTAAAATTAATAATATGAACAACATTAACCCGGCTTTGGGATTATAATTATACAGTCCAATAACACCAGAAATATAAATTGCAGCAGTTAATAACCCTAAAGCAATTCCGACTATTAACCGAGAGGTAAATTCTTGTTGAATACTACTATTTCTAACTATATTATTACTTGCAGAAATTTGAGCAGTTCGCACCCAACGCCATAGAGAAAATAATGTGATTCCTGCTAATAAAGTTAATACTCCAATCATTACCAACCGGAAAAATAAATTGGGAGTTGTTGATAAAGGGATAACATAACTTTGCACACCGAAAGATCCCGATATCCACGTATTACCTACAGGTAAATCTTGGTTATTGACTATTAATCGAATTAATTCACCTGTACCAATGGTGACAATTGAAAGATAATCTTCGCGTAACCGCAAAGTTGCAAAGCCAATTACTAAACCAAGCATTGCGGCAACAACTGCTCCGATTCCCGCCGATAGCAGCAATGGTACGCCCTTGAGACTTAATAAAACCGTCGTATACGCACCCAAAGTCATGAAAGCAATATGACCAAAGTTAATTAAACCGGTAAAACCCCATTGGAGATTGAGTCCTAGTCCGAACAGGGCGAAGGTGGCGGTAGAAATGGCGAGAAAAATCAGATATTCGATCATAATTTAGCTAGTTGTCATTGGTCATGTTTGAGTTGTCAGTTATCAGCCGTTAATGTAACGCAATGTAAACTGAAACCCCTCTATATCCGTTATTCTATTAAAAACTGTATAAGACAAAGCAGGGATCGCCAAAAGCATACATTAAACTTGTGTTTGACCAACACTTTATTTGAGATTTCCCTATGGATTCTAGGGTACTTTGGCAACGATACCAGGACTGGTTGTATTTTCATCCAGGATTAGGACTATATCTAGATATTAGTCGAATGCGGTTTGATGATGGGTTTGTGGCATCATTGCAGCCTAAGTTTGACAAAGCGTTTGCGGATATGGTGGAATTAGAAAAAGGGGCGATCGCCAATCCCGACGAAAACCGCATGGTAGGACATTACTGGTTGCGGAATCCAGATTTAGCCCCCACCCCCGAACTCACCCAAGAAATAGTTCAAACCTTAGAACAAATCGAAGCTTTTGCCGACCAGGTACACACCGGGGCAATTCATCCCCCCAAGGAATGCCGCTTTACAGATATCATTTCCATTGGTATTGGTGGTTCAGCCTTGGGTCCCCAATTTGTCGCCCAAGCCCTATCTCCCGACCTACCACCCCTACAAATTCACTTTATAGACAATTCCGACCCCACCGGAATTGATCGGGTTCTTGCCCAACTTGGCGATAAACTAGCCACCACTTTGGTATTAGTCATTTCCAAATCTGGAGGCACACCCGAACCTCGCAACGGCATGATTGAGGTTAAACAAGCCTACACAGCCAAAAAATTAGACTTTGCTAAATATGCAGTCGCTATTACCGGACAAGATAGCAACCTGGATCAAGTCGCCAAAGCTGAAAATTGGTTAGCCCGGTTTTCCATGTACGATTGGGTAGGTGGACGTACCTCAGAAATGTCCGCTGTAGGGCTAGTACCTGCGGCATTACAGGGCATTGATATCCGTGCCATGCTGGATGGTGCAAAAGAAATGGATGATGCCACCCGCGTCCCCAATCTCAAAAACAACCCAGCCGCTTTATTAGCCCTTGCTTGGTATTTCTCAGGAAATGGCAAAGGTGAAAAAGATATGGTAGTCCTCCCTTACAAAGACAGCCTGTTGCTATTTAGTCGCTATTTGCAACAACTGATCATGGAATCTTTGGGTAAAGAAAAAGATTTAGATGGGAAAACTGTATTTCAAGGGATTGCAGTTTATGGTAACAAAGGTTCAACCGATCAACACGCTTATGTGCAACAATTGCGCGAAGGTGTCCCCAACTTCTTTGCAACCTTGATTGAAGTTTTGGAAGATCGTCAAGGAAAATCCGTAGAAGTTGATCCTGGTGTGACTACTGGTGATTATCTCTGTGGTTTCTTGTTGGGAACTCGTCAAGCATTGTATGAGAATCACCGCGATTCGATTACAGTCAGCATTCCTCAAGTTAATGCTCGCACAGTTGGCGCGTTAATTGCATTGTATGAACGGGCTGTAGGTTTATATGCCAGTTTAGTAAATGTCAATGCTTATCATCAACCAGGTGTGGAAGCTGGTAAAAAAGCCGCTGCTGTGATTCTGGATTTACAAAAACGAGTTTTAGAAGTGTTGCAAACCCAGAAAAAAGCACTTTCTATTTCTGAACTTGCAGATATGTCCGGCGCTGCTGAAGAAGTGGAAGCAATTTACAAAATTCTCCGTCATTTACACACTAATAATCGGGGTGTGGTGTTAACTGGTGATTTAGCTAAACCTGGAAGTTTAACTGTTTCTCTCGGTTAAAAATTTAGATCCCCGACTTCTTTAAGAAGTCGGGGATCTTGTTTTGTGGCTATAAATTATCAAAAATATTAAAAGTATCATTAGATAGAGATAAAAAAATAACATATTAGGTAAATATGATAGATACGCTAATAACTTATTTAAGCAAGAAAAAAGAATTTTTAATAAATTCAGTAAATTCAGGAGATTAAATTATGTCCAATATTGTAAAAATATCCAAAGAAGATATTATTTATCACCTCAAAATATCTTGTCAAATTCCTAGTTTATTAGAAGCGATCGCCACCAGAACAATTATTACAGAAACTGCCCAAAAAGAAGGCATTACCATCGAAATAGCAGAATTACAACAAACCGCAGATAGTTTACGATTAGTTAACAACCTGATTAAAGCAGAAGACACCTGGGAATGGTTACAAAAACATCATCTTACCTTAGATAACTTTGAAGAAATCGCCAACATTAATCTCCTATCGGCAAAATTAGCTCATCATTTATTTGCCGAGAAAGTTGAACCATTCTTTTATGCTCACCAACTTGATTATAGCGGAGTAGTCACCTATGAAGTCATATTAGATGATGAAGATCTAGCTTTAGAAATATTTTATGCCCTCCAAGAAGGAGAAATTAGTTTTCAAGAAGTGGCTCGTCAATATATCGAAAATCCCGAAATTCGTCGCGCTGGAGGATATCAAGGTATCCGCAAACGCAGTGATTTTCGACCAGAAATTGCTGCCGCAGTTTTTGCAGCTAATCCCCCAGAAATTATTAAACCAGTCGTTACACCCAAAGGAGTCCATATCATTATAGTTGAAGAAATCATTGCCCCCGAATTGAATGAACAAATGCGCGTAGCTATTCTCGGAGATTTATTTACTAATTGGTTAAAAGAGCAAATTAATAAATTAGAAATTGTCGCCACATTAGGAGATCAAATAAATTCTCCTCCTTCCCCAATAGAAATATTTAGTGAAGCTAGTTAAAATTTTAGATCCCCGACTTCTCTAAGAAGTCGGGGATCTTGGATCTTAGTAATTCAAGGGAGTATAAATATCTTCTGAGTGGGCATTAAGATAAGGATATTCTAGCTTAATTTTGTGTAATGCAAATTGTTCAAAAATAGCTTTCATACGACTTTCAGGATGATTATTCCCCCCTTGCCAAGCAGCAATTAAACCATTAGCAATCATTTGACAACGATTAGTACCAAAACTTTCCTTTTCACCAAATTTATCTTCTGGTTCTTCAGCACAACTTAATCCCGGTGCCAGTGGCTTAGTAAACAAAGGTACTTCTTGAGAAAAACTGTCTCGATTTTCTAAATATATCTTTTGCAGTATAGGATGAATAGTTTTATAGTGATGCTTACTGAAATAAAGCACTGCTGAATCATAACGTTTATATTCATCAGGATTATATAGAGCTTTAAAAGAGAACGCAACTTGCATATTATTGAACTCTCTAGTCACATTATCCATCACTGATGCTGCTCCTTCTGGTGATACATTAAAGTAGATTCTGACAATATCTTGATTGTCTTGAGTTCCTAGATTAGACACTGCCATATAAAATCCATTTTGAACTAGATTTTTAGGCATTTTGATGGACACTAAGTTACCAAGAGTAGCATATTTATCAATCTGTGATAAATATAAATCACGCTCAATATGCAAAGTCAAACCATTTTTATGAACCGCCAAAGATCCATCAGTTTCTTCATTAACTACCAGCCAATTTTTACTCCAATAGCCTGTGCCTTTATTACTTGTATGTAGTCGTTCATAGAAAGCTAAATCTATGCCAAATAAGCTATTATTACTTAAATTATTATCCTGGGAATCGGCATTGCTAGAGTCATGCCAAGAACCATTATAATAAGCACTGTAGAGAAAATTACGTAATTGGATACTTAAATGTTTATTTTGAATATCCAATGGTAAATTTTGAAAGCGAGAAATAACTGATTCTGGTAATGCTAATAAGTTATATTCTGGGTGCTTAATAGCATAAAATGATTCAATTTCCAGATAATTAGCAATATTTTGCAGAGATGTTTGTAATTCCTGTGGTAGTTGAAAAAGTTGACTATCTAGAGAATCTAATACTTGCATATAGGGTTTCCTTATTTAAGCAAGAGATAAATTTTTAGAGATTATTTCTGAAAATTCCATTCCTAAAATTGTGGAAATAGATGCTTGGGGACGACATAATAAACTCTTAGCAACTTGAAGAATACAGATACCTGAATTACCGAAAGTTTTCTCATATTGCAGTTTAGCTTGAATAGCTCTAATTAAGGCTAAACCGCTAAACTGCATCACTAATGGCAAGAAGTTTGGACGAACTTCTAAAATTTCTGGAAAGTTAGCTAAATAACCAGTAACTAATGCTGATAAAGAAGGTTGAATCATTGATAACGGAATAGCCGCTAAACGCAAACATTCTTCAATAGGTATAGTTTTACTAGCGATTATGCTATATAACCAAATTTGCAGATAACTGGCGATTATTGTTCCTAAATCATTAGCAGGATCTCCCCAATCACCTCTTTCCCAATCAATCAGTCTGAGAATATTTTTATTTCCAGGTAATTTCTCTTCAATTTCTGTTTCCCAATTCAAAGATAAAAGAATATTATTGAGTTTAAGATCATTATGAGTTAGACAACAAGGCATAAAAGCCTGATTTAATTCTGCAATTGCTTTTCCTAAATTATCGTAACGTTGATAGAGAGCAAAAAATTTCAATCCATCAGCAGGAAGATTACCGAATATTTGTGGTGTAATTCTATCTAATCCTTTGCTCAAATTTGCACCCTCTAGAGAATTTTTAAAGAACTTTTGATAATTTTTATTTTCTATCGTTGAACGATGAACTTTTGCCAGCATCGTACCAAGTAACTGAGCAATTTCAGGAGAAAATACCTGATCTTTGGCATAAAATTCTGCCAAATCTTGATATTCATTTAGATAGTTAAACACCATAATGGAGTTTTCTAAATCAAAATGAATTGCTTCTGATAAATATGAACGTAAGTGATTTATTTCTGGGAATTTTTGACAAAAATCATGAATTCTCCATTCTTCTTTAAATTCACCTAAAGTCTTACCATCTCGATCATGACGCTCTTGCTTAACTAAGATTTGACGTTCCTGTGGTAAACTGACTAATAAATTAAAGTTTTTAGCTGGTTTTAACTCAATTTTGCTTAATGATTCATCTTGTGGGGGACAAATTCCCCGATTAACCAAGTAGTCAAAAACGTTGGTAGAACTTATGAGAAGTGGCATAGCTTTACATGAAAGATTAGTTAACAATGGGTTGGCGAATTAACAAAATATAGGCTGATTGCATAGAAGATGAGGTTTAATAATTGCTATTAAATGAACTTCCTAAATAGGAAATAGAATCTATAGCATAGGCTAATAAAATGAACTCCATAGACTTAATTCCGAACTTGACTAATTCATGAAAATTACCCCTATTTCCCCCAACTATAGAAACAGATTCTATACTACTAATTTCATGAATTAATAATTTTTCTTGGGTTGTGTTTAAATCGGAAATTGTAATTCTTGCCATTTGCTTAATACCCACTAATTATAAAATTGTCATAGCCGTAAAGTGTAAGCAAACACCAGATATTAATTGATTATTTAATCTGGTTTCGTCAGTTATCTAAGATCCTTATCCCCTGTTATTTAATGGAAATTAGGATGATAAAATCTTAAATTAACCAGATTTTTATGGGATGAATAAGTAATTTCATATTGCTTATTCATCTCAGGTATTTTAATGACTATAGTGATTGCTGTGGCTAAATGATTTAGCCAGAGATACAACGTTATCAATAGCAAAGCCTAACAAAATAAACTCCTGACCTTTAATACTGTAGTATACTAAATCATGAATTCCAGAACCGCTACCACCTTGAATAGAAATGGTATCTACATCATTCATTTCGTTTAAAAAGCTTTCGGAATCTTGGAACAATTCAGAACCGTTACCTTGTAATTGAGAAAGTTTGATACTAGCCATGATTTCTTTCCTCCTAGATTAATCATCAGTCAATTGATGCTTTGCGAAAAGCAGTTAAGCTTGTTTTTTTATCGGTAATCCTAATTCCCCTGAAAAAATAGAGGAATTAGGGCGATAAATCCTTAACTTAGCCAGATTTTTATGGGATGAATAAGTAATATAAAATTGCTTATTCATCTCAGGTATTTTAATGACTATAGTGATTGCTGTGGCTAAATGATTTAGCCAGAGATACAACGTTATCAATAGCAAAGCCTAACAAAATAAACTCCTGACCTTTAATACTGTAGTATACTAAATCATGAATTCCAGAACCGCTACCACCTTGAATAGAAATGGTATCTACATCATTCATTTCGTTTAAAAAGCTTTCGGAATCTTGGAACAATTCAGAACCGTTACCTTGTAATTGAGAAAGTTTGATACTAGCCATGATTTCTTTCCTCCTAGATTAATCATCAGTCAATTGATGCTTTGCGAAAAGCAGTTAAGCTTGTTTTTTTATCGGTAATCCTAATTCCCCTGAAAAAATAGAGGAATTAGGGCGATAAATCCTTAACTTAACCAGATTTTTATGGGATGAATAAGTAATATAAAATTACTTATTCATCTCAGGTATTTTAATGACTATAGTTAGTGATTGCTGTAGCTAAATGATTTAGCTAGAGATACAACGTTATCAATAGCAAAGCCTAACAAAACAAACTCCTTACCTTTAATACTGTAGTGTACTAAATCATGGATTCCAGAACCGCTACCACCTTGAATAGAAATGGTATCTACATCATTCATTTCGTTTAAAAAGCTTTCGGAATCTTGGAACAATTCAGAACCGTTACCTTGTAATTGAGAAAGTTTGATACTAGCCATGATTTCTTTCCTCCTAGATTAATCATCAGTCAATTGATGCTTTGCGAAAAGCAGTTAAGCTTGTTTTTTTATCGGTAATCCTAATTCCCCTGAAAAAATAGAGGAATTAGGGCGATAAATCCTTAACTTAACCAGATTTTTATGGGATGAATAAGTAATATAAAATTACTTATTCATCTCAGGTATTTTAATGACTATAGTTAGTGATTGCTGTAGCTAAATGATTTAGCTAGAGATACAACGTTATCAATAGCAAAGCCTAACAAAACAAACTCCTTACCTTTAATACTGTAGTGTACTAAATCATGGATTCCAGAACCGCTACCACCTTGAATAGAAATGGTATCTACATCATTCATTTCGTTTAAAAAGCTTTCGGAATCTTGGAACAATTCAGAACCGTTACCTTGTAATTGAGAAAGTTTGATACTAGCCATGATTTCTTTCCTCCTAGATTAATCATCAGTCAATTGATGCTTTGCGAAAAGCAGTTAAGCTTGTTTTTTTATCGGTAATCCTAATTCCCCTGAAAAAATAGAGGAATTAGGGCGATAAATCCTTAACTTAACCAGATTTTTATGGGATGAATAAGTAATATAAAATTACTTATTCATCTCAGGTATTTTAATGACTATAGTTAGTGATTGCTGTAGCTAAATGATTTAGCTAGAGATACAACGTTATCAATAGCAAAGCCTAACAAAACAAACTCCTTACCTTTAATACTGTAGTGTACTAAATCATGGATTCCAGAACCGCTACCACCTTGAATAGAAATGGTATCTACATCATTCATTTCGTTTAAAAAGCTTTCGGAATCTTGGAACAATTCAGAACCGTTACCTTGTAATTGAGAAAGTTTGATACTAGCCATGATTTCTTTCCTCCTAGATTAATCATCAATCAATTGATGCTTTGCGAAAAGCAGTTAAGCTGGGTTTGTGCCTTCTCTTAACTGCTGATTTAATTTTTATTCATAAAATTAGTGAAAATCAAGGCTTAAACCTAGTTAAAAAAGACATAATTAAATGAGTTGAGTCTGTTTATTAATAAAATAAGTAGTCGGACAAAATTAAATTCACTCGTTGAGAGAGGGAACAGGGAACAGGGAACAGAAAAATCAATTGTGTAATTAATTCTGTCCCATTACTTATTAGGTATAGATTCAAAGACAAAAGTATCTTCTCTTTTCCTGAAGATGGTATTTTTAATTTAAATCATAGAAAAAATCGTGTGTTAGCTGTTCATAAGCATGAAAACACACGATTTTTAGGAAAATGTTCAATTATTGCTATGTTTCTTAAGTATCGAATCGTTGTCTGAGATCATCCATCATTGTATTGAGTTCTGTCCTCCAGTCTTGAAGTTGAGTATCTATGTTAAGAGGTAATGGGGTTTCTGTAGACCGATAATTTCCGCGTCGGCTTCTGTAACCACCTATAATATTCGTCAATTCCTCAATGCTGAGATCATTGAAAATCTGTTCCCTACCCAGAGGATATATATCAGAGACGGTTATCGGCATAATTGGTTCTCCTTTCCCAATCTAAGCTGGGATAAAATAAAGCTATAAATTTAACATTCCCTCTCTTGTATTTTCGTTTTTTATAGGCTAAATTCAAGTTCTTATATCTGATTTAATGGACAGAATTACCAACTTTTTGTCTATCAAAACAAAAAAGCAAAAGAAGTTTCATAACAGTAACTTCTCTTGCCTTAGATGAATTAAAAACTATCAACCTCTATCAAAAGGTGGAAGTTTCTTTATGTTCCCTCCCCAAAGCATCGGGGAGGGTTAGGGTGGGGTAATTTGAGAAATAATGGTGATTCGATAACTTGTGTGTACACCGTAGCTCCCAAAAGGAGAGGGAAGCAGAAAAACTTTTTTTAGCTGGAAGGGTGGTTTCAAAGCATCTCCCCGCACCTCTCCCTAACCCTCTCCTAAAAGGAGAGGGAAAAGGAATAACATTTAATACTGGAGAGGTTTACCAGAGGGGTTTGTTTATACATTAAAAACTTTTCAAACATCCTCTTACTCTTGCCTATTGCCTATTGCCTTGCTATAACGACAATTTTCAACGCCAACCTGCTTAGTAATTAACCAACAAATGCTAAACGGGGTGCGATCGCAGCAGGACGTTCTACACCTTTAAGGTAAGCAAGAACGGTATCAGCATCAGATACTTCAAAGGGGTCATCACCAGCGTTGTCTTGAAAACCAGGTTCAATGAACATTTTTTCAATTTCGCAGTTATTAACAACCATTGCATAACGCCAAGAACGCATACCAAAACCGATGTTAGATTTATCAACTAACATTCCCATTTTGCGGCTAAATTCTCCGCTACCATCTGGTAACAAGAAAACATTTTTAGCGCCTTGTTGTTTACCCCATTGGAACATTACAAATGCGTCATTAACTGACAAACAAATGATTTGATCAACACCTTGCGCTTTGAATTCCTCAAATAGTTCTTCATAGCGAGGTAAATGTGTAGAAGAACAGGTAGGAGTGAAAGCACCGGGGAGAGCGAATAATACTACTTTCTTACCGGCAAAAATTTCTTGTGTGGTTAAATCTTTCCAAGTGTAAGGATTGGGTCCACCTATAGATTCATCCCGTACACGAGTCTTGAATACTACATTTGGAACGTGAGTAATAACAGTCATAAATACCTCTTTCTTAGATGGAAGATTTTAACTCGTGCTGCTGCTTTTGCTTAGTGCATCAGTAGCTTATCTCGTAAATCAGAATAATTCTGATTTAGGAATTAGTCAATAGTTATAAATACTTATTTTACAATGTATTTTTTAAAAAAGTTTAGTTCTTAAAAAGGAAAAGTTATAATAGGGGCTTATATCTTTATATAACTAAGTAAATCCTATGCAGCCAAAAGCTAATGATATTATCAAAACCCTGAAAAATAGAGGGTTGCGAGTCACCCCCCAAAGATTTGGCGTTTATGCCAACCTATTAGCCAGAGAAGATCACCCGACAGTTGATCAAATTCTGAGGGACTTGAATCAAGAAGCACCCACTTCCTCTCAAGCTACCGTATATGCGGCACTCCAGGCACTGCGAGAGGCGGGTTTGGTGCGAGAAGTGCTATTAGAGGAAGGTGTATCTCGTTATGATGCTAACGTTGCCCCCCACCATCATTTCCGCTGTAACTGCTGTGGCGCGATTGAAGATATCAACTGGAATACTTTCCCGAATATTGATGTTAGTCAACTGCGACAGGGGTTAAAAGTAGAACGGTATGAAGTGACAGTTGAGGGAATGTGCGATGCTTGCGGCACTCATGTTTGATATAATAATTAACTAGAATTGAATAGGAGCAAACAATGTACGACAGCGATAAACGTAAATTATTATCAGCATTGTGTCATGGAGCAATTTTTTTTAGCACCACCATTGTCTCCATTGGTTTACCTATAGCCATACTATTTGTATCAGATGATCCTGTTGTTAAAGACAATGCCAAGGAATCTATCAATTTCCATTTTAACGTTTGGTTATATGGAGCAATTCTGGGGGCATTGTTTTTTCTGATTGGTTGGTTGATTGTACCATTATTCATCTTGTTTCCACTCGCAGGTTTAGGTTATATCCTCCACTGGGGATTGACAATTTGGGCGCTAATTGGTGTTTTTAGCAATCCTGATCAACCTTGTCGTTATCCGTTTATTTTTCGAGTTCTTTAGATCAAATCAGGGAAAATATGGTAATTTAATTAATCATAGACTTTTGATTAAACAACTTACCAAAATTAATTGCATGATTTTTTAAGATTGTTTTTTGCAAATTTGTTATAAGCAAATGTCTATCAAGTTGTAAAATATAAAATTGCCCCACAGCTTCATCAACAGCAGGGCAAAAGACAGTTAAAGCACTGCTTGTAGTTTGTCTGAATAGAGCCAGCTACAAACTTGCTTTTGTGACGCTTTATTCTGTGTCCATCTTATTGTTTTTTGTTACATTCAGTGAAAAAACAGTTTGCCTACGGCACACTATTCGCGTTTAGAAAGGAATTTAAACTCCTTTTTATTTACGAATACAATCCTTCATTCCGTGAAATCATTAAATCCGTCAAATCAGTGATAAAAATTTATGTTTCCTATACATCGTCTTCGTCGTCTGCGTAGCCATACCCAATTACGCCGTATGGTACGTGAAACCGTTTTAACTACTAACGATTTGATTTATCCATTATTTGCAGTACCTGGAGAAGGTATTGCCAAGGAAGTCAAATCTATGCCCGGTGTTTATCAACTTTCAGTAGATAAGATTGTTGAAGAAGCTAAAGAGGTTTATGACTTAGGAATTCCCGCAATTATCTTATTTGGAATTCCGGCAGATAAAGACATAGATGCTACCGGGGCGTGGCATGATTGTGGCATTGTTCAAAAGGCAGCAACCGCAGTTAAAAATGCCCTTCCTGATTTAATTGTCATGACTGATACTTGTTTATGTGAATATACAAGTCATGGACATTGTGGTTATTTACAAGTTGGTGATTTAACAGGTAGAGTATTAAATGACCCAACTTTAGAATTATTAAAGAAAACCGCAGTTTCTCAAGCTCAAGCAGGTGCAGATATTATCGCACCTTCGGGGATGATGGATGGTTTTGTTCAAGCAATTCGCGCAGGTTTGGATGAGGCGGGATTTGAAGATATCCCCATTATGTCTTATGCTGCTAAATATGCTTCGGCTTATTATGGACCATTTAGAGATGCAGCGGACTCAACACCACAATTTGGCGATAGACGCACTTACCAAATGGACCCCGGTAACGCCCGCGAAGCCCTGAAAGAAATTGAGTTAGATATTGCTGAAGGTGCTGATATGCTGATGGTAAAACCAGCTTTGGCATATATGGATATTATCTGGCGCGTTAAGGAAGCTACAAATTTACCTGTGGCAGCTTACAATGTCTCTGGTGAGTATGCAATGGTGAAGGCTGCGGCTTTAAATGGTTGGATTGATGAGCAGCGTGTGGTTATGGAAACTTTGACTGGCTTTAAACGGGCTGGTGCTGATTTGATTTTGACTTACCACGCTAAGGATGCGGCTCGGTGGTTGTAGTAAGATAATGTCTCACGCAAAGGCGCAAAGGCGCAAAGATGATTTTGAGTGGCTTTGTGTTTGGGCGTGAGATTTTTGGTATTTTGGATGTGATATTACTACGGTACGAATTATATTTCGCGCAAAGGCGCAAAGACGCAAAGTTTAAGATTTTGATAGCTTGCGTGGCCATGCTATTAATAAAAGCATCACCGACTGTAACGGGTGTTAAGGTAAAAATTATGATTAAGACCTCAGATAAAGCGCCAAGCTACATTAAATTATTACAAACTTTCCCTCCTAGACCTATCAAATCTGATGAGGAACTGCTTGCTACTCAAAATGTAATTGATTCTCTGTTAGACAATACTCCATTAACACCAGATGAGCAAGACTATCTTGATTTACTCGGTACTTTAGTGTACGAATACGAGCAAACAAAAGGACCTGTTCCTGATATTTATGGAATAGAATTGCTCAAAGCTCTTATGGAAGAATATGGCTTTCATCAAAAAGATTTGATTCCTGTATTTAAGACAGAATCTATGGTGTTAGATATCCTAACAGAAAAAAGCCAACTCACTGTCAGTCACATCCAAGAGTTAGCAGAGTTTTTTCATCTTTCACCTGCTGTTTTTCTACCGTTAGGAATGTGAATTAAATAAGGTGCAAAAGTAGGGTGTGTTAGCGACAGCGTAACGCACCATTCCAGGTTACATCAGAATTGCAGGTTATTAAATTTGCGTTCCTTACCTACGCAAAATCCATAAAATTAAACTGTGTTAATAATTACATTTATTTTGTAAATTCTGCCGTGTATAACAGCTTGTTCACATTGAGACTGGTAATGGGTAATTGTCTCCTTTTTGCTTCTTTGACAAAAGTAATATAAAATGCCCTGTGTTACCAGTACGGTTCACTAGCATTAGAAATTTTTGATCTAGAGAACATTAGTCCATTGGCCAGGTGCGAGATAAAATATATGAATCCCATTAATTTAAGTTGGAGTAAGCTGGTTGTTGCAACCGTTTCTGTTGTCGCATTATCGCCAATATTTTCTGCATTAGCAGTATCAAGACTTTCTTCCCCAGTTGCATCAAAATTAGGGAATTCTCCACAAACGCAACTTTTAGTGGGACAATCTGAGGGTGAAGCAATTGATATTCCCGTTAATACGAGTTTTTCACCAGAGAAGAAATCAGCATTCACGCTTTATATATGGCAACCTGGTGGAACAATCAAAGAAGTAATTGCCCGTGTTTCTATTAAGAGTAAATATGGCAATAAATATCGGCAAGAAAGGTTTTTAGGTGATTATAAATATAAGATTAAGCAAAAGGCTAAGTTTGTTAAAGGGTTTAAATTAGGCGATCGCATTGTAATCCGCTTGTATGATACCAGTAATCGCTTTATTGGTTACAGTGAATTTGTTTGTTTGCCGGAAAATACTGCGGTTAACCTGATTTTATCTGCTAATCCCACAGAAAACAAAGTAGTCCGCACCTTTTATGGTTTTGATGCCAATAATGATAGCATTGTTGATAATACCAATGCCTATGACTACTTCACGGAAGTTAATAACCAAAAAGTTACTTTCCTGAATAGTTCGGAAAAGATCAATATTGTCCAATATCAAGCCGCAGGATTTGCTAAAGTTGCCACCACTGGCGTTTATCCTACCTCCTTTAGCGAAGGTGATTTTGCTGTAGCAGGTAAATCTGTCAATGCCTTTGATTCTAACTTAGCAAAAGCCTTAACTGCTAATCCTAGTAGTTTGGTAAAGTTGACTCCAATTCAGGACAACTCCAGTTTTGAACTGGGCAAATTATTAAGTGAATATCGGACAATAGGTGTAGGTAAGGGTATTCAAGTCTCATTTTCTGATATCTCTAAAAACTATTGGGCTAAAGAATATATTTCTGAATTGGCTGCAATGGAAGTAATTGGCGGATTTCCTGATGATTCTTTTCGTCCAAATGCACCAGTAACTCGTGCCGAATTAGCAGCATTATTGCAAAAAGTTTTTATTAAAAGTAAAGTTCGAGAAGCAATTAATTTTAAAGATGTTCCTAAGCGATATTGGGCTTATGATGCCATTCGAGAAGCTTATGAAATGGGCTTTTTTACTATTCTCAACAGCAAAAACTTTAACCCCACACAAAAGCTGAATCGCCTAGATGTTTTAATAACTTTAGCCAAAGGATTGAATTATAAATTTACTGGTTCAACAGAAAATATTCTTTCAGTTTATAGTGATGCTTCTAGTATTAGAAACGAACATCGGAATTTTATCGCCGCTTTAACAGAAAATAATGTAATTACTAATTATCCCAATAAGAAATTGCTAAATTCTAAAAAAGTTGCCACTAGAGCCGATGTTTGTGCTTTACTTTATCGGGCAATGGTGAGCGCTGGAGAAGTACCAGATTTACCTGGAAAATAAAGCAATATGATTTAGGGTGGGATTTCCCCGCCCCTACTAAGTAATTGGACAAAAATATTTACAGTCATTGCGAGCGAAGGGAAGCAATCACAACCCTTGGAATTGCTTCATTTCACTTCGTTCCATATGGCTAATGCCACGCTATGCCTTCGGCACACTACGTGAACGCTATCAGGAATCAAACCGGAGTCTTATATGAATTATCACTTTGTCAACTGATATCTTATCTCGTTCCTAGTAGTTCGTCAAATTTATTTTGACGGGTAATAATCCGAAAAAACTTTTGTTCTTCCCTCCCCTACCTCCCCTACCCCCCTACCTCCCCTACCTCCCCTACCTCCCCTACCTCCCCTACCTCCCCTACCTCCCCTACCTCCCCTACCCCCCTACCTCTCTTCTCCCCCTACTTGCCTTCACCCGTCATTTTCGGGTTGACAGACTACTAGTCTCTGACTAGGAATGCAGTTGATGAGGCTCTGCCTCTAATATCATTGAAGGCAGAGCCTTCTAGAATTCATTCCCAGTCAGAGACTGGGAACGAGATGAATTCATTCCCAGGCGGGCTATGGGTTTTACGTTAAGTTGAATTTGAGGATGCGTCCATTTTGGGTATAATTACAAGGTTGTGGAATATCGTGATTACAAAAAATAAACAGGTCCCAGCACAGAAATCCGTAATCAAGAGCAAAACAAGATCCCCGACTTCTTCAAGAAGTCGGGGATCTGACTCTTGTATATCTTCAAAAATGGGTTAATCTTAAATGTATTCCGGTAATTTACTCTGATAATCTGGAGGATTGTTTCCAGTTTGCACTATGAGTTTAAAGGCAGTTTTATTTGATTTTAATGGTGTCATTATTAAAGATGGATCAATTCATATCCAATTGATAGATGAGATTCTTGTACAGGAAAATCTTCAACCTCAACGGGTAAAAGAACGTGAAAACTTTTTAGGGATAGGCTCTCGCGCGTATCTGCAAAATCTGTTAAAAAGTCGTGGTAGGGTGGTGACGGAAGCTTATATGATGCAGTTACTTACCCGCAAAGCTCAAGCTTATGTGCTGGAATTGGAGAAGCTGGAAGAATTGCCTTTGTATTCGGGAATTGAAGATGTGATTTTTCAGATTCGTTCCCGTCATCTCAAAATGGCGTTAGTTAGTGATGCTTTATCCTCGGAAATAGAATTTGTATTAACATCTGCTAAATTAGCTGAATACTTTTCTGTGATTGTGTCGGGGGATGATATCAGCAGCAATAAACCTAACCCGGAAGGCTATTTGCTGGCGGTTTATCGCTTAAATCAGGCATATCCAGAATTAAATTTACAACCTGATGAATGTTTAGTGCTTGAAAATACTCCCGCAGGTATTCAAGCTGCTAAATGCGCCCAAATGCAAGTGGTGGGAGTAGCAAATACTTATCCCTTCCAGATGCTACACCGTCAAGCTAATTGGACGATTGATTATCTGATTGATTTGGATTTGCAGCAGGTACAGGAAGTTTTTTTGGAAAAAGATGTGAAATCTGTCCTTCCTGAGTGTTAAGATATATGGTGTGCTAAAGTTTTTGACTTAAGCACGACTAAGGGGAATTAGCTCAGTTGGTAGAGTGCTGCGATCGCACCGCAGAGGCCAGGGGTTCGAGTCTCCTATTCTCCATTTGTCCATTAAATAATTATGTTCAACAACCGCCACTAAAGTAAATCTTCTTTTAACCCACCACCTATGGATAGGACGGTTGAAACACTAGAAGTTCAACATCACTTTTGAGTATATTATTGAGAAAGTATTCTTTACCTTCTTTCTGCCTTATTCGTTTTTTATATAAAGTAAGCCATGAAGAATAAACGGTTCTTCGGTTATTTTTATGGAAAACCTGGTTCAAAATCATTGAAAGCCTTATTCTGTAGGCATTTCATTGAAAATATGGAAATAATTGTTTATAACCCTTGTCCCGTAAGGGTTTTGTTATCATCAATCCTCAATCACCATAAAAGAGACGCAAGAGCCGAATAAACTTCTTGCACAAAAGAGTCTGCTGATGAGCGAAAACGACCTGACTGTTTTTCTAAATCTGAATCTTTTGTTAGAGATTTACGTAATTCTGTAATTTCTTTTTTGCTGATTTCTCCAGTTTCTTTCTTGGTGTCAAATTCAGGTTGTTCACTTACATCCTCCAATAATTGGACAATCAAAGGAGTATTTTTTTGAGTCATTTCTTCCCATACTTGACGAAGTACATCTTCTTTAGCATTGAGATGGCATCTTATAGTTCTGATGATGGGATTCGTCGAATTTTTCTTATTATTGCGGCTCATATTGACAAAATCTCCACAAAATTAATGAGTTGTTATTTTGTGTAATTACAATTAATTACTTATTTTTCTTTGTCAGATAACGATCGCACCTTGAAGCGATCGCTCTCCAAAAATTTCAGCAATGTCGCACTGTAGGGAAAATCTGCTGGTATCTTTGTGAACACAGTAATTTATCAAAATCAATACAAGCTAATACCGTCATATCGCTCAAATCGTTCATAGCATGGACTTTCCAGAGAATAAATATATACAACATTGCCACACATTAATTTAATGTTTAGCAATGTTTTTAATTTACCATAAAACATTGTAAAACATTGTTAAACATTATTTAGCCTTAGAACAAGGTTGTGGAGGTATGATAGTTTAGCGATAAATTCTTTTAGAGTTAATGAATCAGAGCGATCGCGTACAAACTTCGATATACTTTCCTAAAGATATCCATGAGGCTTTAGTCAGATGGGCGCAGGAAGAAGACCGTCCCATAAGTAATCTTGTGGTGAGGATTGTTAGTAAGGCTGTTGAGGAGCGAGAGCAGCAGAATCCGCCACAATAGTGTATGAGTGTTACAAATATCAGAATTTAAACTCTTCCGATATAAGATATATCCTCAACCACATATAAATTGAGGCTTGTGGGCGTGGTATGGTATTAGTTCTTTGCAGGATGTAAAAACTGCAAGGTAAGGTGTCAGACATGATCAAGTCCATCTGACAAAGTAGGATTAAGTAGGGGTCAAAACGATACAAAATGGCAATAAAGAAAAGTGAACTATATAGCTCGTTATGGAAAAGCTGTGATGAACTGCGGGGTGGGATGGATGCCTCGCAGTATAAAAATTATGTACTAGCTTTATTATTTGTTAAATATGTATCTGACAAATACGCAGGTGTGGCAGATGCCCTGATTGAAGTGCCGACTGGGGGCAGCTTTCAAGATATTGTTGCCCTCAAGGGTGATAAAGAAATCGGCGACAAAATCAATAAAATCATCGCTAAACTTGCCGAAGCTAACGATTTAGGCGGCATTTTTAATGATGCTGATTTTAATGATGCTGACAAGCTGGGCAAAGGACAGGAAATGAAAGACCGGCTTTCTAACCTGGTGGCGATTTTTGAGAACTCAGCACTGAACTTTAGTAAAAACCGCGCTGATGGTGATGATATTTTAGGGGATGCTTATGAGTATCTGATGCGGAACTTTGCCACCCAGTCAGGTAAAAGCAAAGGACAATTTTACACCCCGGCAGAAGTTTCTCGCGTGATTGCCAAAGTGATTGGTGTTAATTCCGCTACCACTCAAGAACAGACTATATATGATCCCACCTGTGGAAGTGGTTCATTGTTACTGAAAGCTGCGGACGAAGCAGAACAGGGCTTAACCATCTATGGACAAGAGATGGATAACGCTACCTACGCCTTAGCACGGATGAATATGATCCTACATGGACATCCTACTGCGGAGATTTGGCAAGATAATACTTTATCAACTCCCTACTTTAAAAACCCGGATGGGGGACTGAAAACCTTCGATTTTGCTGTGGCTAATCCGCCCTTTTCCTCAAAGGCTTGGAGTACAGGCTTTAACCCGATTAAGGATGAATTTGAACGTTTTCAAGACTATAGCATCCCCCCAGCTAAAAATGGCGACTATGCTTTTTTGCTGCATATCGTTCGCTCCCTGAAAAGCAACGGTAAAGGAGCGATTATTTTGCCTCATGGGGTGCTGTTTCGGGGTAATGTCGAGGGTGAAATTCGCAAAAAACTGATTAGCAAAGGAATTATTAAGGGGATTATTGGGCTACCACCAAACCTATTTTATGGGACGGGAATACCTGCCTGTATTATTGTTTTAGATAAAGAAAATGCGGAAAATCGCCAAGGCATTTTTATGATTGATGCCAGCAAGGGATTTGTGAAAGATGGCAATAAAAACCGCTTGCAGGAGCAGGATATTCATAAAATTGTTGATGTGTTCAACAAACAGCTTGAGGTGGCGAAATATTCGCGGATGGTTTCTTTGCAGGAAATTAAGGACAATGAGTATAACTTGAATATTCCCCGTTATATTGATAGTCAGGAAGAGGAAGATATTCAGGATATTGAAGCGCATTTGTTGGGAGGGATACCCCAGCGCGATATTGAGGCATTAGGGGAATTTTGGCAAGTTTATCCGAACTTACAACAAGAATTATTTGCACCAACGAAAAACCCAGCATATCAACAGCTAAAAGTTGCTGCCAATGATGTCAAAAATTGTATTTTTCATCATCCTGAATTTATAAAATATAGTCAGGAAATTGAGCAGGTTTTTACAACTTGGAAAAATCAACATACATCATTATTAAAAGCTGTTCAACAGGGAGATAAACCCAAGGAAATTATATATAAGTTAGGTGAGAATTTACTAGCAGCATTTACAGGAAAAAAGTTAATAGATAAATATGACGTTTATCAACATCTGCTTACTTATTGGTTGGAAGTAATGCGGGATGATGTGTATATCATAGTTGAGGATGGTTGGCAAGCTGAACTCACACCCATCACTAATAAAAAAGGGGTAACTATAGATTATGTTTGTGAACTGATACCGGAAGAATTAATCATTAATCGCTATTTTCCATCTGAACAGGCAGAAATTGAAAAACTGGAAGCTCAAAAGGATGAAATTATCCGACAGCAGGAAGAAATGCAGGAAGAATATGGAGGTGAAGAAGGTTTGTTAGATGAGGTGACAAATGATAGTGGTAAAATTACCAAAACTAATATAAATATTCGGATTAAAGAACTGAAAAAAAATCCTCTTTTTGCTGATGCTGATGAATTAGATGAATTACAAGTATTGACATCCTACCTAAAATTAATAGATGCAGCAGCAGATATTGATAAAAAAATTAAAGACGCTACCCAATCTTTACACAATCAGGTGTTAAAGAAATATAAGAAATTAACAGAGGATGAAATTAAAACTCTGGTGGTTGATGATAAGTGGATGACGATGTTGAAACAGGCAATTAATTCTGAGATGGATCGGATTTCGCAACGGTTGACGCAAAGAATTAAGGAGTTAGGTGAACGTTATGATACTCCTTTATTTGAGTTGACTAATGAAGTGGATAGGTTGACAAGTTTGGTTGATCAGCATTTACAAAATATGGGGTTTGTTTGGTAATGGATACACAAAAAGAAAACTATAAAATTTATCTTGATGTTTGTTGTCTAAATCGTCCTTTTGACGACTGGACACAAGAACGTATTCGTTTAGAAGGGGAAGCTATTCTTAGTATTATGCAGCGCATTCGCACCAGAGAATGGAAACTGGTCAGCAGCGAAGCGATCAGGGTAGAGTTAGAGAAAATGCGTAATCTCGACAAACTAGAAAATATATTAAAATTATTGGAGTTGGCTATAATTACTATCAATATAGATGAAGATGTTGATTTTCGCTCACAGCAATTAGAGAATTTAGGTTTTGGTCTTTACGATTCTTTTCATATTGCTTGTGCAGAAGTCGCTCAGGCAGATATTTTACTCTCTACTGATGACCGTTTACTAAAAAACTCAGTACGGCATCAAGGTTTGTTAAAAATATCTCTGGATAATCCTGTAACTTGGTTAATGAATACTTATTTGAATTACGAGGAAAACAAATGATGACACCAATTGAACTAAGAAACAAAGGTTATCAGGTTTTAGTCGAAAATTTGGGTCAAGTAGATGCTATTCGCTTTTTACAACAAGCTGGATGGGGAAGCGGTGACTATACAAAAGAAAGAAAGGAAACCTTAAATAAAGTAACCAGAAAAGAGTTTTGGGAAGATTTGAGGCGTATTAGAAAAGCTAACAAAGAAAGTTAACGGGATTTAGGCAAAAAATGGGGATGGTATGGTGAAAAAACATAGGAATCACGGATTAGACGGATTAAAGGATTACACTGAAGGAATAGAGGGGTATAAAAAGACTGAGGTGGGGGTGATTCCTCATGATTGGGAGGTTGATTCCATTACTAAATATTGTCAAGAGATTTTTTTAGGATTGACTGCAAAAGTTGATTATGTTAATCATGGAGGAATACCACTAATTAGAGCCACTGATATATCCAATGGGAAACTTTCTTTTCAAAATGCTTTATTTATATCAAATAAACAACATAAACAACTTACAAAATATAGGAAAGCAAAATTAGGTGATGTTTTAGTCAGTAAATCGGGAAGTCTTGGTGTATGTGCTTTAGTAGATACAGAAAAAGAGTTTAGTATCTATGAAAGTATCATTGTTCTGCAACCTATACTAAATAAACTATTTTCAAGATTTCTTTTGTATCTTGTGAGTTTTCAAGATACTCAAAAAAGATTACTTGGTGAAACAGTAGGCTCAACTGTTGGACATTTAAACCTCAATAATTTTAAGCAATTACAAATCCCCCTTCCCCCACTTCCTGAACAAAAAGCGATCGCACAATTTCTAAGTGATGTTGATACCCTAATTACAGCATTGGATCAAGTCATCACCAAAAAGTGCAACATCAAGCAAGGTACGATGCAGCAACTTCTCACGGCTAAGAAACGCCTACCGGGTTTTAGTGATGAGTGGAAAGTGAAAAAGTTAGAAGATATTTCTACTGAGATTGGTGATGGTATTCATGCAACTCCTGAGTATGTAGAATCTTCAGAATTCTATTTCATAAATGGTAATAATTTAGTACATAATTCAATTGAAATTAATGAAAAAACAAAGTGTGTTGCCCAAGAAGAATACCGTAAATACCAGAAAAATCTAAATGATACAACTATTTTAATGTCTATCAATGGAACAATAGGAAATATTGCTTTTTACCAAAATGAAAATGTGATACTTGGAAAAAGTGCCGCATATATCAACATTAAAAATTTTATTTCAAAAACTTATATTTTTTATGTCTTGCAAACTCAGGCTATCAACTGTTATTTTGAAGATGAATTGACAGGTTCAACAATCCGAAACTTATCACTCAAATCAATCAGAAATGCGCCTATATCAGTACCCCCAAACATTGAAGAACAAAAAGCGATCGCACAAATCCTCAGCGACATGGACGCAGAAATTGAGGCATTAGAACAAAAACGCGATAAACACAAAGCCATAAAACAGGGGATGATGCAAGAACTTCTCACCGGCAAAACGAGACTAATTAGTAGTTCTTAATTAACGCCAAGGTTATAAAATAGAAGCAAGAACAAGAGCTAAACTATACTATGGAACACATTACCACCAGCGAATTACCCAAAACACTCCAACAAATATTTGCAGAAATACAACGCACCAAAACACCCTTAACCGTCACCCATGACGGAGAACCCTTAGTGATTATTTATCCTGCCACTCTTCAACCCCAACGCCCAGCATTTGGAGCAATGAAGGGTAGCGGTGAAATATTGGGAGACGTGATTGCTCCAGTCATCCCTGCTACCACATGGGAAGCACTCCAGTGAAGCTATTACTTGATACCCACATCTGGCTTTGGTATTTGCTTGGTAACGAACGTCTATCTACTCAACTGCAAACCACAATTCCAGCAGCAACAACCGAACTTTGGCTGAGTCCAATTAGTATCTGGGAAACTCTACTTTTAGCAGAAAAAGGACGAATATCTTTACAGCCTAATCCAGTTGCATGGGTTGATTTAGCCTTAAATACCTTAGAAATTCGTGAAGCTTCACTTAACCACCACATCGCCATTTTAAGCCGACAGATTGAGCTACCACACCAAGATCCAGGCGATCGCTTTATTGCAGCTACCGCAGTTTACTACCAATTAACATTAGCTACAGTTGATACCAATCTTACAGGTAGTTCCTGGTTACAAACATTAAGCTAGACAGAAAATTCACAGTTGAGACAAATTAAAAATGACAAGGGGGCAAGATGTGAGTATGAACCAAGTCGGACAACGTGAACGCCAAACCCAAAACCGCGTGGTGCAGTTATTCCAGCACCAGCTAAATTACCGCTACTTGGGAAATTGGCAACACCGACTTAATAACGGCAACATCGAAACCGAAATTGTTACCACCTTCCTCCGTGACAAACAAGGCTACAACGACACCCTAATTAACAAAGCCTTATATGAACTCAATAAAATCGCAGGTGATCAAAGTAAAAACCTCTACGACATCAACAAAGAGATTTATAGCTTGTTGCGCTATGGTGTCAACGTCAAAGAAGAAGCAGGAGAAAAGAACCAAACCGTTTGGCTCATCAACTGGAAAGAACCCCTAGAAAATGACTTTGCCATTGCGGAAGAAGTCACCGTCAAAGGAGAAAACGATAAACGCCCGGATATAGTTCTATACATCAATGGCATTGCTCTCGGTGTTCTGGAACTAAAACGCAGTACCGTCTCCGTCTCCGAAGGTATCCGCCAAAACCTCGATAATCAAAAATCTCTATTTATCAAATCCTTTTTTAACACCATGCAGTTAGTCATGGCAGGTAACGACACCCAAGGACTGCGTTATGGAACTATTAAAACCAAAGAAAAATATTACCTGACCTGGAAAGAAGACACCTATAGCGACATCGAGAACCCCTTAGATAAACACCTATTGCAACTTTGTGAAAAAACCCACCTTCTCGAACTGATCCACAATTTTGTAGTTTTTGACTGTGGGATCAAAAAACTCTGTCGTCATAATCAGTATTTTGGTGTCAAAGCAGCCCAAGATTATATTTCCCGTAACGAAGGGGGCATTATCTGGCATACCCAAGGCAGTGGTAAAAGCCTAACTATGGTTTGGCTGACAAAATGGATTCGGGAATATAACCCTCATGCTCGCGTGTTAATTATGACAGATAGGGAAGAACTAGACGAGCAAATTGAAGGCGTGTTTTTTGGTGTTAACGAAAACATCTATCGCACAAAAAGCGGTCAAGACTTAATCACCCAACTGAATAATACTACTCCTTGGTTACTCTGCTCCTTAATCCATAAATTTGGCAGAAAAGACAGCAGTGCAGAACAACGTGGTTACGACAACTATATAGCCCAACTTAAAAGCAGTTTACCCCAAAACTTCCAAATCAAAGGCAATGTCTATGTCTTTGTTGATGAATGTCACCGCACCCAAGCCGGAAAACTGCATAAAGCTATGAAAGAAATATTGCCTCATGCTTTGTTTATTGGCTTTACTGGTACACCCATACTCAAAAAAGACGAACGGAATAGTATAGAACTTTTTGGGAACTATATTCACACATACAAATTTGATGAAGCTGTCAAAGATCAGGTAGTTTTAGACTTACGCTATGAAGCTCGGAAAGTAGAACAAAATATAACATCCCAAGCCAAAATTGATCAATGGTTTGAAGCTAAAACCAGAGGCTTAACTGAACAAGCGAAAACATTACTTAAACAACGCTGGGGAACTATGCAAAAAGTCCTCAGTTCCAAATCACGCCTGAGTAAAATTGTCGGTGATATTATCTTAGATTTTG
Organism: Anabaena sp. 54; assembly: GCF_017355725.1. NCBI lineage: Bacteria > Bacillati > Cyanobacteriota > Cyanophyceae > Nostocales > Nostocaceae > Anabaena > Anabaena sp. 54. The sequence goes on along the minus strand of NZ_JAAVWA010000012.1, from coordinate 68,979 downwards.
TCACCAAAGATAGACTACAAAGTGGCAGAGGTAACGCCATTCTCGTAGCAGATGGTATTCCCCAAGCTTGTAAATATTATGAGTTATTCCAAGCAGCAGATTTTACAAAATGCGCCATTATCACCTCCTATGATGCCTCAGCCAAAAGCATTAAAGGCGAAAGCATTGGAGACGATGAACGCACGGAAAAGATACAGCAATATGAAATTTATCAAAAAATGCTGAATGGGCAAACCCCAGAAAAATTTGAGGAAGAAGTTAAAGAGAAATTTATCAAATCACCTGCCCAAATGAAGCTCTTGATAGTAGTTAATAAATTGCTCACAGGTTTTGATGCGCCTCCTGCTACGTATCTCTACATTGATAAAACCATGCGAGATCATACACTTTTTCAAGCTGTTTGTCGTGTCAATCGTTTAGATGGTGAAGATAAAGAATATGGTTATATTGTTGACTACAAAGATTTATTTAAAAGCCTAGAAAAATCAGTGAAGGACTACACTTCAGAAGCCTTTGAAGATTATGATGCAGACGACGTTGCTGGCTTATTAAGTGACAGATTAGAAAAAGGCAGAGAACGCCTAGAAGAGTCTAGAGAAGCCATTAAAGCCCTTTGTGACCCTGTAGAACCACCCCAAGATACTCCTGCCTATATCCGCTATTTCTGCGGTGCTAATGACAAACCAGACACCCTTGAAGAGAACCAGCAAAAGCGTATAGCTCTTTATAAATATACATCCGCTTTCGTTCGTGCTTACGCCAACCTTGCTAATGACATGATAGAAGCTGGTTACACTCCAGCAGAAATCGAGATTATTAAACAAGAAGTTAAGCATTATGAACAGGTACGGGGTGAGGTAAAACTTGCCAGTGGCGATTATATTGATTTAAAAGCCTACGAACCCGCCATGCGTCACTTGATAGATAGTTATATTGGTGCAGAAGAAAGCGAAGCGATCGCCACCTTTGAGGATATGACGCTAGTACAGTTGATAGTCCAAAGGGGTGCTGATGCTGTGAACGCATTACCCCAAGGTATCAAAAAGAATAAAACAGCAGTAGCAGAAACCATTGAAAACAATTTACGCAAAGTGATCATTGATCAGCAACCAACGAACCCGAAATATTTTGAGAAAATGTCCACATTGCTGGACGAATTGATCCAAACTAGAAAAACAGCATCCCAAGAATATCAAGACTATTTACGGAAAATTGTGGAGTTAAGTAAACAAGTTGCACAACCCAGCAGTTCCTCAGTGTATCCTCAATCATTGAACTCTCCCGCCAAAATAGCTTTATACGATAACCTCAATCAAAATGAAGCCTTAGCACTAGCCATAGATGCAGCAATTTGTCAAACTAAAAAAGATGGATGGCGAGGAAAAACAATCAAAGAACGGGAAGTTAAAAACGCAATTAAGAGACATTTAGAGTTACAAGAAGATTGCGATAGCGAAACGCTACTGCGAAACGCAGAACGCATCTTTGAGATAGTAAAAAGCCAAAGTGAGTATTAAAATGCAGCAAATAACCGTTGGTGAACTGGTGATAGATGTAGTCAGAAAGAATATTAAAAACCTACATCTGGCAGTTTACCCCCCAGATGGTCGAGTGCGTATAGCTACACCATTAAACCTTGATGATGAATCTGTGCGTTTATTCGCCATTTCCAAACTAGCCTGGATCAAAAAACATCAAAAAAACTTTCAATCCCAAGAACGCCAGTCACCCAGAGAATTTGTATCTGGTGAAAGCCATTATTTTCAAGGTAAACGCTATTTACTTAATGTTATCTATTATCTAGGAACTCCCAAAGTAGAAGTTAGAAATAATACTTATATTGACCTTTATGTAAGAGAAGGAAGTAATGAAGCTCAAAGACAACAGGTGATGATGTCTTGGTATAGACAGCAGTTAAAACAGGAGATTCCCCCATTGATCGCCAAATGGGAAAAGAACATAGGCGTTACTGTCAATGAATGGGGGGTAAAACTGATGAAAACCAAATGGGGTACTTGCAATATAGAAGCCAAACGCATCTGGCTAAATCTTGAACTGGCGAAAAAGGATAAGCAATGTTTAGAGTATGTAGTGGTGCATGAGATTGTACACCTCCTAGAACGCAATCATGGCGATCGCTTTGAGGCTTTGATGAATAAATTTTTACCCAATTGGAAATTATATAAGGATGAGTTGAACCGTTCTCCCTTGGGAAGTTATTGAGTGAGATTGCTGTTGATATTTTTAGATGAAGCGCGATCGCACAACACATAATATTTAAGTTTGCTGTCTGAGTGTCCTAATTGTGTGGCTAGGTTTAAGTTCCTGCGTTGTAGGTTGATGGCTGGTGTTATCAGTTTTTTACACCTTTTGTATACATGGTATAACATCAGCAGAAAATTTAGGATATTGAGAACGTTAGCGTAGCTTATTGTAGATAATCGCTTGCTATTTTCTAGTAAAAAGTAACCACCGTAAGGTTTTTCATGAATTGATATTCAAGTACAATTCTATTTAATAAAATTATATTTTTAAAGCAAAAAGTATAATTTAAGTATATTTACTCTTCTATGACTTGTAAGACTTGTGGCGCAATAAATACCTTACTATAAGAACCTTCACTTACCTGCAACAAGATACCAGCGTTAACAAGTTTTTCAACATTTTGTTGTGCGGATCGATATGTAACTGTAGGGGATTAGGAACAAAAGCATAACAAGGATTTTTACCTTCTTCTATTTGTACTAATCTACCTGTAGGAGTATTTTGAAAGTCTTCGGGCTTCATACTAGGTTTCGATTTTTTTCTAAGATATGGATGTTAAGGAATGTGAATTAAATAAGGTGCAAAAGTAGGGTGTGTTAGCGACAGCATAACGCACCATTCCAGGTTACATCAGAATTGCAGGTTATTAAATTTGCGTTCCTAAAAAAGAATTTTATTGTTATTTGTCGGTGTCACTGCTGTTAGTCGGGAATACCAAGACGTTGATATAGTTCTTCCTGCTTAGGATAGAGAAAAGAGTCTTTATATGTTTTTTGAGTTTTTGCAGTCAAGTCTTCTAGTACATCATTAAATGTTTTTTGTTCTAAATCTTGTAGAACTTGAGATAAGTAAATTCCTTCTAATAGATGCGGTTGTAACCGTTCTATTTCACCTATTGAAAGTATTTGCCAATTTAGATTTAAAATACCGTCGTTCTTCAATAAGTCATTTACATGATCCTTAAAAAATCCACTATTAATTAAATACATTTCTTCAAGAGTTACTAAAACTGGTTTGAATGTACTACAATTATGGAATTGTTCCAAATTTTGCAATTTGGATTGACAAGCTTTGATGAAATTATCAAGTTGTAGCAAACCTTTTTTCACTTGTTTCAAGCTTTCATTCACTGCTTGTTCAGATGCAATATTCTGAGCAGGTAATGTAAATCTAGTTGCTTTGCACTCTAAAATTATAGCTACACTACCGTCAATGATTGCATAGTCAGGAGTTTTTATATTATTTCCAAGAGATAAGTTGCGTATATCAATAATACTTTTTGAATTGACACAATTTTCAAGGATAATTCTTAAATATTCTTCTAATACATACCCAAAATAGTTAGAAAATTTCTCACGAAATATACCAAACATCTGATGAAATATTCCTATAGACACTCTTTCATCTATCAACGCAGGAACTGGGGCGCACATAAATTCATTTTTATTTTTGCTAAAACCACTGCCCTTACAAGGAAATATTAATGGGTAAATCCTTAGAGGGTTAAAATCATACATTCTAAATCTACGATCTGAATTTTTACGCTCATCATACAAATTGTTAATCTTATATTTATCCCCAGCCAACTCATTAATAGCTTTAAATATAGCTTCATCATTAGGCAAATTAATACCTTTTGAGCGTGTCTTCTTTAAAAAATCAAATGAGAATGTAAACTGATTACTAGCAAAAGCTGATAAAACAAATCCCAGATTTATAAATTCCGCCACTGATACACCATTGATATTCTCAAATTCTTTTTCTATGTCAAAGTTAGGAATTCCTTTTTGTCCTTTTAATTTCTTGGGGATGTCATAATATAAGAATATGGGGTTTGCAAATTGGCTAAAGCGACTGACATTAATGGGAAATTGACTAGAGACTATTCTTAAAATTAAAAAAACAGGATTAGCTTCAATAAAATCATCTTTTAATTGCTGATCAAATGTAATAGGATCTGCCAGTGAATAAGCAGTAACAAGATTTATAATCTTATCAATTTTTACTAGTTTTACACCTTGTGTTACTAGACTAGGTGAAGAAAATCTAATAGCAAATAGCGCAACTTTAGCTGATATAAATGGATGCAATTGATGTTGTATATTATATAGCGAATACAAGACATCACCTAATTTAAATTGGCTAATCTGTTGGCGAATTTGAAACTCAAGTTGATCAAGTTTATTTAAGCTATTGATTTCCATTTCTAATTAACTCTCCTTTGTAATTTTTCTTGTAACCCCTGATAAATCACATCTAACCACACAGGAATCACAGCCTTACCTTCATCCAGAGATGCGATAGCGAAGTGATCCATAGGAATTGCTACCTTAGTGACTTGCTTGCTAACCCCTGATAAATAATATCTAACCACACGGGAATCACAGCCTTACCTTCATCCAGAGATGCGATACCGAAGCGCTCCGTAGGAATCGCACTTCAGTATACCTTACAGCGAGAAAAAACCTACTCAAATTATTACCTAGTAAGATTTCTGTCGCTTTTTCATACTTTTAAAAGGCGCATGACACTTGTTACATTCTCCATGTTCCCACAGTGCTGGAATAGCAAACCGTTCTCCACAAAAGGGACACTCTGAAAGCAAACGCAGCTTATGGCGATCGCACCCCACAGTGGATTGAAACTGCCACTCCAATCTATGATATGGCTGTTCTGCATAACACGCAGCACATAACCGTATTGGCTCTAATTTCATTTTCTCACCCTTGGGTGGGAGCATTTGAGTAATTCGGTTTGTATCTAAGCCAATTAATTTACTAATTGCCTCCAATTCCTTTTGACTAGGAAATGGATTAAATCGAAATTTCTCCCACCTTGCTAACACTGGTCCAATACCTGCGGCTTTACTTAAACTCCCAGGAGAAGATACGCTGATTGCTTCATTTCGCCTAAATCTACCAAAGTAGTGGCTAATACTCTCCCCTACGTAGGGTTCAATATACCAAGGTGGATGTTGTACTGTTTCCTGCTCCATAAATTATATTTCAAGTGAACTTAAAGCCAATAAACTTCCTTAGCCTTTTCTTTTAAATTTAACTTTTGGTTCTTTACGTCTACCGAATTTCTTAGTCAAATTATATTGATCAAGTTCAAAATGCGGCTCATCTATTTTCAGTATGGCAATTTTCCGAAGTAAATCATACAAAGGCTCAATCAGTCCTCCAGATTTTAGCCGTAAATAAGAAACTACGCTCTCAATCTGTGTGATATTTAATCGGCGATTTTCTCGAAGAAATTTTGCTTCCCAGTCGTCCACAACTTCAATTATTTCTTCTTCAGTTAAATTCGGAAACTCATAAGACTCCAAAAATGAGTCATGAACGCGCACATAAGGCAGACTTTTCCGTTCCAGAATATTATCACTCAAATAGTAAGTCCCAACCAAGATAACGGGAATTCGTAGTTTTGCGAAAACATCAATTAGTTCGTTAAATCCTTCTAATGTTATGTAATCCGCATTACCGATAACGAGTAATTTTACACCATAACCTTTAATAGTTCCCCATGCCCGCGAACTGACAAGTCAGCGCTTGCGCTATCGCAAATCTCTTAGTGCGCCAACATTAGCAAGTGGATGCCCAATTTCTTCCAAAATGGAACAATACAAATCTGTTGGGCCACCATGCTGTTCAATTTCTGCATAGAGAACAGTTGCAGGGATTTCTAACAGTGTCCCTCTTCGTTTTACATATTGGGTTCTGTAAAGTTGACAGGCTTTTAATAAGCCAGAACCAGTAGCAGATGTAACATAACCACAGAGTTTTGCATCACGCTGATCATCAAGCCAGTCAAACAATTCCGTATCGCGGTCTAGGGGAAGGTAAGTGTTAGCTTTACCAATCCGTTCAACTTCAGCCTGGAATTCTGGCGATCGCCGTAATTCCTCAGCCGGTTGCAAACTTGGATTAGACTGCTGCTTAAATTCTAGATCAGCATGGGCTAAGTTCGTTTCTGACATTGCACTCACCAATTATCCCTCATAAATTGATTCCAATCTTTTGTACCAACTCTAGGTCTTCGTTTAGCTTTAGCTGTTTGATTGGTTTGATTGGTATCCCGTTGACTTTGTTCAACTTGCTTATCTATTGAATTTACAATGTTTTGTGAAACAGTGTCAATTGGAGATATTAAATTTTCTTGTGCAGTTTTTATTTCTTCTGGAGGTTCTATTGTTTCTGGTATTTCATTTTCAGGAAACAACTCCACTACTTTTGATTTATTAGTTTTAACCTCGTGTTTTTGTTGTGCTTCTTTACGCCGTCGTCTACGTCTCTCCTTACGGTTTTGTTCAACATCTTCAAATATAGATAACCGCTCATTCAAAATAGACGATTTATCAACTTCTTTACCTTCATTACGCAATTTTTTCTTGATATAATTTAATTCAGCCAGAGACATCCTTTCTCTTTTAAAATCTCTAGCTTGTATAAAGCCAAGAAACTCTCCTGGTTCACCATTAATAGGACGAGTATAAGCAATAACTGTTGTAATATTACGCTTGTCATATCTTAAAGAAACTTGCTTCCTTTCATAATCTAACAAGCAGTCTCCCTGATATATCCAACCAAGAAAGTTAACAGAACCATATTTTTCTACATTGCGATATGCAATTTTCATTAAACAAATATCTAGTTCACGTTCATCAATAAGCTCAGGTTCTTCCAGTAAACAACTTGATTTCCATCGCTCAATACGTTTTTGATTTTTTGCCCTGGGATAATCATGACGATTGTAGTGATCTACAAAATATTTCACTAATATTTGCTCTAGTTTATCAAGCGTCAGACAGGCAGTTCTTTCTGCCTCTGGAGGACGTTCCTCAATATTTGAACCAGTATATCCACCATATAATGACAAAGTTTCCTTATTAATCTTGTCAAAAATAGACTCAATTAAACCACCAGCCTGGGGAAAAGCACGTAAACGCCTTATAAAACCTAACTGTAGTGAAACTTGTTTTAAATGTTCGGACTTAAATTCCTTTGCACGATCTGTCATTATATATTCAGGTATTCCACAAATCTCCCATCTTTCTTGAAGTTGGTACTCTGTTTCGTAGTGCTTTGGTAAAATTGCATGACGCAGAGCTAAACCAACTTCATGAGAGCCAGCAGGTTCAAAACCTAGATAAAAACCTGTGACACAACCAGAATAACTATCCATTACCAACGTAATGTATGGACGACCGATAACTTTCTTATCTTCTTCGTGAATCAACAAAATATCTAATCTAGTATGGTCTATTTGCCAAATCTGGTTACTGTGGGTTATTTCTAAAATCCCTTCAGTTGTTTGCAGAATTTGTCCTTCTATCGGTGAACCGGGATGGCGAACTTTATTATGTTTTTCTTCTAAATAGGAATTAATGACTTTATAAACAGTGACATGAGAAGGATACTTTCCTGTTATTAAATCCTCCCGCACCTGAGAGTATCCCTTAAATTTTTCATCATATTTCTTCTCTTGCAGTTTCTCTCCTTGACTACCTAAAGCCTTTAAATACCCAGAAATCTGATTGTGATTGATCCGAGAACCTTCTCTATTACCCCATTTATGAAGGCTGACAATAAAATCATGCCACTCCTTGGAAATACGATATTGTCCTTTATCCTTACGTCCAACAGCTAGAGTGGCTACCCCTACCTGCTCAACTTTCTCTATCATGCGCTTAATAGTTCTAGTGCTTTTACCCAGAGCTTTCGCTGCATCTGCGATCGCATTCCTACGAGCTATCTTGTCAGGCGCTTGAAGGATGGCATCAATTAATTCCACCTTTCTGAGATACTCTGGAGAATCTTCGTTAACAAGCAGGTTTTTGTCTTCCACCCCATCCTCCTCTTGAGTCTCGAATCCTGGAAAGGCTTTATTTATAGGCTTTTTGGGCATAAGCTAACCCCCTAAGAATTATGTCATCATTTACTTTAAAATTTTACAACATTTATGACATCATTTGCTTTAAAAATAAGGATAAGAGAAAATTAAAACTAAAATCGCCAAAACACTTACTCGTCAATGATTTTGGCTACTATAGCTGTTGATTGCAAATATGACAAGAATTCTTTAAAATAGACAATAATTATTTAATGGACAGAAGGTGTTCCTGATTGTGAAACCGAAAGTTAGATAATTGGGTAATTGGTAATTGGTAATTGGTGATTGGTGATTGGTAATTGGTAATTGTAAAATAATCCAAAATCTACCGCCGCCCTGTTTAGAGTATAAAATCAAACAGGGTGGATTTTTATTGTCCCCTTGGCAATATAGTAAATTCGTACTACAATATCAAAATAGTCTTCAAACCTGGAAAGACTTATGGAATAGGGATTTTAGCTCTTATAACAGGTCGTTCGCGCCAGCGTGCCGGAGGCATCTGGCTAACATTACCCCAGAAATGGGAGTTGGTTTCCAGATTCCAATCAAAAATCTGGTTTCAATTTTAATATCCACAGCGGTTAAAACCGCTCGTGTCGTTTTCCTCTCAGGTCTAAAGACGCGCTCGTTTCCCACTTACCGGGTATTCTTATGATGAAGCATTATATTCTCAATCTTAACCCCACCGCCAAGCATGAATGGGATCGTTGTATTATCCGTGATCCTTTAACGGCAAAACGTCCAGATATAGCTAAAATAATTTCTGAAGCGGTAGGTGCAGATACAGGTAGTTATTTAGTCAGTGTAAATATTGAAGTAACGGTATTACAGGAAGCACCATCACCATCACCCGAACAGCTTTCCCTACCGTTTCCAGAAATCTCTGTACCCACCCCATTGAGAGAAGCAGCATAGAAATTGCAACTTATCCGCTTTAACTAATTTCATAGTAGGTTGGGTTGACACAAGGAAACCCAACAGCATACAAACTTGTAGCTAAGTCAAAAAACCAAAACAGCACAAGCAGATCATATCCATAATAATAGCACAAAAAGTCAAGGGTATTTATCAATCCTGTAAAAACGTATTTGCGTTAACTTATTGACAATATTATCAATAAAGTTGAGAATACAGACTATCTATTCTCAATAAATATCAACTTTACCAAATTTACGAAAATGTCTATTTAAAAAACTTATATTTCTCAAGTAACCGTAGTGGTTCGTCAAATTTATTTTGACGGGTAATGATCGGAAAAAACTTCTGTTCTTCCCTCCCCTGCTCCCGGTGCCTCTCTTCTCCCCCTGCTTGCCTTCACCCGTCATTTTCGGGTTGACAGACTAGTAGGTTGGATTGACGTAAAAACACCCAACAGTTTCAAAACTCCACTGCTAATTGCTGACTGGGCGCAAGCCCTGCGCCCCTACGTTTCGAGTTATGCCAAGTGCATAAATATCATTTTCAGCAACTCAGCGCGGGTAAAAGGCTTGGTTAAGTATCCAGACGCACCGACAAATCTCGCTTTTACTTTATCTATAATTCCCTTATTGCTAGTCACAAAAATAATGGGAATAGTTTTAAACAGGGAATTATTGCGGATAATTTTACACAGTTCATAACCGTCAATTCCTGCCATATTTAAATCCAGTAAAATTAGATCCGGCTTATGTCTAATAATTGACATTACTGCCTTCACAGGTTCATTAATAGTCACCAAAGTAAAATTCTCATCTTCCAAATAACGACTGATTTCTTTGAGAATTGTAGGACTATCATCTACAGAAATAATTTTGTAAGTCTTTTGGGTGATTTTCGTATTGATTTTTACTTTTTGTGAATCAACTTCTATGTTACTATTAACAGCTTCAGGTGAAAAATCCTCTGGAGGTAAATCAGCAACATCTGGTACTAGCTGTTGAACCGCCAGATGATTCCGCGAAATGATTGGAGTTTCTGAAGAAGCATCTTGACTGGGTGCTACATCCGCAACAAATAATTTACCCCTAATTAACTCTGTGCTATCTTCAGAAAATAGTAATGAACTTCCACAAGTTTTTGGTAACTTATCAAATGGGGGATCTGGTTCATGTAATACTATCGAACCCTTAACAATATAGGGGTATAAACTTAAAGCTAGTTGCAACTCATCCTGATTCATAATAATCGCTAGATGACGCAAGCTAAAACCCTTCATCCAATTGGTGATATTTTCTTTCAGTGGTGGTAATCTTTTATCCTGAAACTTGCTACTAACTAACAAATATGGACGCTGATAGGGAGAAGATATGTATCTACCAAGATACCGCCAATTTTGTAACTGGTTTTGGCATTTTTCGATGATATCATCAATATCTAATTTACAAATTTCGGTAAAATTTTCTAGTGGTTCTGTTAGTTCAAAATCACCTGTTTTAATGAGGAGAAATGATTCAATTACCTCTTTAACTAATTCTTGAATCAGTAATGTTGCGTGATCAAGAAGGAGATATTGTTCATTAACCAGCCAATTAATCGCTTCATATTCGGGAATTTGGTTAGGTAAATGATGATTATCTTCAGGTTCAAATATCAAGCGCATTTGTACACGCACTTCATTATCAACTAAAGGAATTTGTGGATGGAGACGACGCATTTGTCGTTCTAATCTATCAAAGGGTTCTACTGAATGAGTCCCATAGATAATTTTTCCTTGTTCTATATATATCAACCAAGATACAGAGTTACTATGTGCTTGCAAACGGGTAGTTTCATAACAATTGCTTAATTGTCTTAATAAACCTTGGGGTGATAATTTGGTAAAGGTGCCAGTATTCTTCATGTTTTTACAATTTTTTGGGCGGATACATCAACATAGTATGGGAAAAGATTGAATATTAGGCTGCAATATGATATCACCTGGAAATATGGTTATGATCACAAGTTGTTAAATTATGAATATCAATGAAAAACATCTTTTAAGCATTATCCTCCTCCGTTGAATGTAACAGTTTTTATAGTTTTTTATGTTGATTTTTTATCATTGGTCTGGATAAAAATCTCTGTTTTGTCATATTTTGTCGCTATTTCATCTTGATTAACTATATAGTGATACTATTGAGTATGCTGAGACTTTTTTGGTAATTTAAATCCATCAATTTTCAGCCGGATCTGCTTACTTTTCCTGGATTTAACTGTAATGAATTAATTTACCCAAGGACAGACTTAAATCCCACATAGAATCTTTAAAAATTTATGGAGGTAAATGTATATATTGATTATTACAGCAGATTGTAACTCAACAAATTGGAGAATCTGTACCAGAAACTATATACTTTGAGTAAAAGGAAAATAAGACTTTGGACTATAACATAACACAAAAAGTTATGATTGATACATTCAATCTTGACGAAGTTGTAGAATTTGCAGAAAACCCCGAACCCCGTTGTCCATGCGTGTTATTGCTAGATACTTCTGGTTCAATGCAAGGAGAACGAATCGAAGCCTTAAATCAAGGTTTGTTGAGTTTAAAGGATGAACTGGTTAAAAATTCCTTAGCATCCAGAAGGGTAGAAGTGGCAATTATTACATTTGATAGTAATGTTAATGTTGTTCAGGACTTTGTAACTGCTGATCAATTTAACCCGCCGATTCTCACAGCCCAGGGGTTAACAATTATGGGTTCGGCTATTCATAAAGCCTTGGATATTATTCAAGAGCGCAAATCCCAATATCGCACGAATGGTATTGCTTATTATCGTCCTTGGGTGTTTATGATTACTGATGGTGAACCCCAGGGTGAACTAGATCATGTTGTTGAACAAGCTGCCCAAAGACTGCAAGGGGATGAGTCTAATAAGCGGGTGGCGTTTTTTACGGTGGGTGTAGAGAATGCGAATATGAGCCGATTAAGTCAAATCGCTGTACGAAGTCCCCTGAAATTAAAGGGATTAAATTTCATTGAGATGTTTGTTTGGCTGTCTGCTAGTATGTCAGCGGTGTCTCATTCTCAGGTAGATGAACAGGTAGCACTACCACCAATTGGGTGGGGATCTGTTTAATGAAAATTGCAGCTTGTTGTTTAAACTGAACTAGCTGTGGAAAACAAATTATATGAATACATCAAAACAGATTTCTCAATGGCGGGTAGTGGCTGCTTCTGTATGTGGGACTAGTCATTCAAAAAACCAGCAACTTTGTCAGGATGCTCACCATTGGCAGCTATTGGCTAATAATGTGTTGGTGATAGCAGCGGCGGATGGTGCGGGTTCTGCTAAACTAGGAAAGGTGGGATCAATGATTGCGGTGGAAACGGCAATAGATCATCTTTCTCGCCAAGAGATAACGAGTGATTCTCTGGCTAATGATGGTGTTTTGCGTTATTTGCTCAGTGACGCTATGTTAGTAGCCCGCAAAGCTATAGAAATTGAGGCGGATGTTTGTAATCATCAACCTCATGATTTAGCAACTACCTTGATTCTGATGATTGCTACACCAGAAATTGTGGCTGTAGGGCAGGTTGGGGATGGTTTGGCTGTGGCTAAAAATAGTATGGGTAATCTGATAGCGTTAACCATTCCTAGCAATGGCGAATATATCAATCAAACAACTTTTCTTACGTCTCCTGGCGCTTTGGAGACAGCACAATTTGAAATATGTCGGGAAGAGATTGTTAATGTGGGTGTTTTGACTGATGGGTTACAAATGTTAGCTTTGAATATGATTGTTGGTGAACCTCACAAACCTTTCTTTTTTCCTTTATTTCAGTTTGTAGCGAATGCTGAAGATAAAATATTAGCAAAAGAACATTTAATGCGGTTTTTAAGTTCTGATAAGATTACTCAGCGGACTGATGATGATTTAACTTTAATTTTGGCTGCATTTATTAACTCATAATTTATAGTCATTAGGGATTAAAGACAGTATGGTATTAGCCATACTCTTGAGTGTCTGAACTTTTGACGGATTCTAATCACCTCATATAACCTTTATTCTGCCATGCAGGTACTACGTCATCTTCCTAACCCGGAAATTCTCAACCTCTCTGTCAGTGTGGGACATGGTGGTGAAGCTTGTATCTATGCAGTTCCATCGGATGAGAATTTGGTAGCGAAAGTATATCATAAACCAACTGTCTCTTATGCCCAAAAACTGCGGGCGATGCTTGCTAATCCTCCTGTGAATCCGACGGATAATTTAGGGCATATTTCTATTGCTTGGCCACAGGAATTATTGCAAGCGGCGGATGGTAGCGGTAAGGTCGTTGGTTTTGTGATGCCCAGGATTCGGGGAATGCGACCAATTATGGATTTTTATAATCCAGGGATTCGCCGACAACATTGCCCTTTGTTTAATTATCAATATTTATTGCGAACTGCCCGGAATCTGGCTGCGGCTTTTTCGGCTTTGCACGCCAGCCGATACTGTGTTGGTGATGTGAATGAGTCGAATATTTTGGTGAGTGATACGGCTTTGGTGACGTTGGTGGATACGGACTCGTTTCAAGTGACCGAACCGTTGCAGAATGTTGTTTATCGTTGTTCTGTGGGTAAGCCTGAATATACACCTCCAGAATTACAGAATAAAACTTTTGCGGACTATGATCGAGAAATTCATCATGATTTGTTTGGGTTGGCTGTGCTGATTTTTCAGTTGTTAATGGAAGGAACTCACCCATTTTCTGGGATATTTCAAGGGGCGGTAGATCCTCCAACCTACCAAGGGAGGATTCTTTCTGGACATTTTACCTATAGTCAAAAGAAACAAGTTCCCTATCTACCAACGCCTATTTCTCCTAGCTGGAATCTGCTTCATCCTAGTTTGCGGGATTTATTTGTGCGTTGTTTTGAGGATGGTCATGATCAACCTTTGTTACGCCCTAATGCTCAAACTTGGTTGTCGGCTTTAACGGCGGTGGAGGAGAGTCTGATGATTTGTCAGGTGAATCTTCAGCATCTTTATCATAATCATTTGGATAAGTGTCCTTGGTGTGAGCGGACTAAAAGATTGGGTGGGAGAGATCCATTTCCGTCATTGCTGGCGATCGCTTCTAAACAACATCTACAACCACGCGCCCAACCTAAGTCTAAACGTCGCTATATTCCTACTCCCCGCATCACTCAGCCATTAACACCAAATTCTCCGGTATATCATTGGCAACCTATAGCTAATCAGCAATTTTATCATCCTCCTGCTGGTAAAAAATTAAATCGGAAGGTATATGGTGTGATTTGTGGGGTGATGGGATTGGGTCTTTTGGGCTATTTGGATGTAATGATTAAATTTACCCGTCCTTTTGTTTCCCAAAATCCCTACACTCAACAAAGTTTGATGTCTCGTACATCTAATCAAACTGCTGATTTGCCAAGTCTTTCTTTTGCGGATTACTACCAGCGCGGTGATACTGCTTACCATCAAAAAGATTATGAAGAAGCAGTTGCCAACTTCACCGAAGCTACTAAAAAGAATCCCCAATCTGCCAAAGGGTATATAAATTTGGGTAATGCCCAATATAATTTAAATAATTATGAGGCGGCATTAGCTAATTATAACCAAGCTTTGAAGTTGAATCCTCAAGAGGTTAAAGCCTATATAAATCGCGGTAATGCTTACTATATGCTGGCTGACTATAGTAGTGATCCTGATAAGGAATATAAACAAGCGATCGCTGATTTTAATGCCGCCATCAATATAGATAAAACTGATGCGGAAGCTTATGTCAGACGGGGTATTGTCAGATTTGAAATTACTAAATACATCAATAATTCTTTTCCAGAATACCAAAGGTCAATTGCTGATTTTACTGAAGCCATTAAACTCAATTCAGCTAAAATAGATGCTTACTTTCAACGGGGTTTGGTTCGTTATCAAATGGCGCAATACAGTAGTAATTATGCAACAGAATATAAACAGGCGATCGCTGATTTTACTGAAGCATTAAAACTTAATCCCCGATTGGCTAAAGGTTATCTAAAACGTGGGATGGCTTATTATGAACTAGCACAATATAGAGAAGGTATAGCTGACAAAAATCATGTTCAAGCAGTTGCGGATTTAGAAACAGCCGCTAAAGTTTCTTTGGAGCAAAATGATATGGATAATTATCAACAGTCTTTGAGTAGTATTTGTATCGTTGTTGCTAATAAATGTGATAGTTTATTATCTAACACAATTCTCACTGGACAAAGTAATTGATTTAGGAGTTCAGGAGTCAGGAGTATGGCTAACGCCACGCTACGCTATCAGGAGTATGGCTAACGCCACGCTGCGCTATCAGGAGTCAGGAGTCAGGAGGAAGAAGAAGGAAGAGGAAAGAAGAGGAAAGAAGGAATAAGAAAGAAGGAATTAAAATCATCTAAAATGTGAATAATCGGTTAAAAATAATATTTAAAATTTACTCCTGACTTCATTAAGAAATTAGGGGTTTTATTTTTGTGACTAAAATTACTAGGGAGCATCCCAATTTTGCAGAAATAAGCTGGCGATTAGGAAGATGCCTCCGGCTCCCGTCAGGGATACACGGCTATACAAACAAAGTCCGCCTACGCGGACTAGGGAAATTTAAAACCCACGCAGGTGGTCACTGAGCCTGTCGAAGTGTGGGTTTTGCCTGTGTAGCCGTGACTTCGAGTCGCCTGAATTCTTATAGTGAAATGTGGCTTGAATGAGACACAAAATTCACGAAAAAAGACAAACACCAAAAGACTTTTATTCCTTCTTTTTCTCCTGAACTCCTACTATAAATATTTTACATATAAAATATCTTAATTTACTTATTCTTTATGATTTTCTAGAAAATAACAGTTAAATTATGTTTATCTACCTAATAAAGAGAAAGAAAAAATTATTTAATTTCTTTACCATCATTGTGCATTCTCTTCATTTCCATTAGTTGAAATTATCGTCCACCTGCAAATCTTTGAGGTAACTACATGAAAGCAGTAATTTTAGCAGGAGGTCTGGGTACAAGGTTGAGTGAAGAAACCAGTATCAGACCCAAACCAATGGTTGAAGTTGGTGGTAAGCCAATTCTTTGGCACATAATGAAAACTTACTCTGCTCATGGTATTAATGATTTCATCATTTGTTGCGGTTACAAAGGTTATGTCATTAAAGAATACTTTGCTAACTATTTTTTACATATGTCAGATGTGACATTTGATATGCGATTTAATCAAATGAATGTCCATTCTGGATATGCTGAACCCTGGCGCGTCACCTTAGTAAATACAGGTGATAATACAATGACAGGCGGACGTTTAAAGCAAGTTCGTGAACATATTGGGAATGAAACCTTTTGCTTTACCTATGGTGATGGTGTAAGTAATATCAATATTACAGAATTAATTAAATTCCATCGAGAGCAAAAGACATTAGCAACACTCAGCGCAGTGCAACCAGCAGGAAGATTTGGAGCAATTTCTCTAGGACAGGAACAAACTAAAATAACTAGTTTTAAAGAAAAACCTGAAGGTGATGGTGCTTGGATTAATGGGGGCTATTTTGTTCTCGAACCCCAAGTAATTGATTTTATTGCTGATACCTCAACTGTGTGGGAGAAAGAACCATTAGAAAAGTTAGCTGATTTAGAACAGTTAGCGGCTTACAAACATGATGGTTTTTGGCAACCAATGGACACATTAAGAGATAAAAACTATCTAGAGGATCTATGGAAAAGTGGTAAAGCTCCTTGGCAAGTTTGGTAATAGCAATTTTGATTTTGGATTTGAGAGTTGAGATTTTAAATATTGGATTGGGGAAAGATTACTAATGTACGATTTTGCGATTATTGGTGGGGGAATAGTTGGACTTTCCACTGCAATGGCTTTAGGAGAGCGTTATTCTCATGCTAAAATATTAGTGTTAGAAAAAGAGAGCGAATGGGCATTTCATCAAACTGGTAATAATAGCGGTGTCATTCATTCCGGTATTTACTATAAACCGGGAAGCTTTAAGGCTAAATTTTCCCGTGATGGTAGCCGTTCAATGGTAGAATTTTGCCAGAAATATGATATTGATCATGAAGTTTGTGGTAAAGTAATTGTTGCCAGTAATCAACAAGAATTACCTCGCTTAGAAAATCTCTACACACGCGGGTTAGAAAACGGTATTCCTGTTAAAAGAATTAGCCCAGAAGAAGTTAAAGAAATTGAACCTCATGTTAGTTGCGTTGGTGGAGTTCAGGTATTCAGCACAGGAATTGTCAATTACAAACAGGTTTGTTTAAAATATGCGGAATTAATTCGCAATCAAGGGGGAGATTTACGTCTCAACACCCAAGTTTTAAAAATTGTCCGCAGTGGTAGAAATCAGGTATTAGAAACTAACAATGGCAGGTTTGAAACTCGATTTGTGATCAATTGTGCCGGATTGCATAGCGATCGCATTGCAAAATTAGGTAAAGCTAATCCTGAAGCTAAGATCGTTCCCTTTCGCGGTGAATATTACGAACTTACCCCCGAAAAACGCTATTTGGTGAAAACTCTCATTTACCCAGTTCCTAACCCAGATTTCCCCTTCCTCGGCGTGCATTTCACCCGGATGATTGATAACACTGTCCATGCAGGACCCAATGCAGTTTTAAGTCTGAAACGTGAAGGTTACAAAAAAACCGACTTTGACTTCAGAGATTTTGCCGAAGTTATCACCTATCCTGGCTTTTGGAAACTAGCAGCAAAACACGCCGACGAAGGAATTCAAGAAATCATTCGTTCCTTTAGTAAAGCAGCCTTTGTCAAAAGTTTGCAAAAACTCATCCCCGAAATTCAAGCCGCAGATGTAATTCCCACCCATGCAGGAGTTCGCGCTCAAGCATTAATGAATAATGGTTCTCTGGTAGATGACTTTTTAATCATTGCAGGTGAGAATTCCATTCATGTTTGCAATGCACCTTCACCCGCTGCAACTTCTTCCTTAGAAATTGGTAAAGCTATAGTTAAGCAAATACCAGAACCTACTCATTTGCACAGTTTAGTAAGTTAGTAGGGTGCGTCAGATACTAAAAATCTGTTAACTTTACTAACAAATCAAGTCTGACGCACCCTACAAGAGAATTTTATCTGCGGATTTTTCAAGCAACAACATATTTTTCCACATCAAAAGTTTTAACAATCATGAAAGTTTTAGTAACTGGCACAGAAGGTTATCTTGGTTCTTTATTGCCTTCTTTATTAATGCAAAAAGGACATGAAGTTATTGGTGTTGATACTGGTTTTTATAAAGTTGGTTGGCTATATAATGGAACTAACGTCACAGCTAAAACCCTAAATAAAGATATTCGTGATATCAATCCCGAAGATTTAGAAGGTGTGGAAGCTATTGTTCACATGGCGGAATTATCTAATGATCCTACTGGACAATTATCTCCTACCATTACTTATGATATTAATCATTTAGGTTCAGTTCGTCTAGCTAATTTGGCAAAATCAGTAGGTGTCCGCCGTTTTGTTTATATGTCCTCCTGTAGTGTTTACGGTGTGGCTAGTGAAGGTGATATTACAGAATCATCACCAGTTAATCCACAAACAGCTTACGCAGAATGTAAAACATTAGTAGAAAGAGATGTTCAACCATTAGCTGATGATGACTTTTCTCCTACTTTCATGCGGAATGCGACTGCTTTTGGTGCTTCCCCCAGAATGCGTTTTGATATTGTTTTAAACAATTTGGCTGGCTTGGCTTGGACTACAAAAGAAATTAAAATGACCAGTGATGGTACACCTTGGCGGCCATTAGTTCACGCTTTAGATATTTGTAAAGCCATTGTTTGTGCCTTGGAAGCACCCAGAGATATTATTCACAATCAAATCTTTAATGTTGGCGATACAGCAAATAATTATCGAGTTAAAGAAATAGCGGAAATCGTTGCTGATGTTTTCCCCGGTTGTCAATTATCTTTTGGAACTAATGGTTCAGATAATCGCAGCTATCGAGTATCTTTTGAAAAAATTAACACAATTCTACCTGGATTTAAGTGTGATTGGAATGCTCAACTTGGTGCTGGACAATTATTTAGTTTGTTTAAGCAAATTGATATGAATGAAGATACTTTCTTGTCTAGAGGATTCACCCGCTTAAAACAATTAGAGTATCTAATTCGCACAGAACAAATTGACAAAGATTTCTTCTGGAACAAGCAGGAAAACTATTAATTTATTCGGAAAATATTGTAGGTTGGGTTGAGCGACAGCAAAACCCAACATGATTAATAATTTTGTTGGGTTTCCTTGCGTCAACCCAACCTACATTTCTACATTTCCTTAACCAAACATTATTGCATCAAGGTGGATTAAATTGAATTTTCTTAATTCAAGATATTCGATTTAAAAGCCTATTTTAAATTTATACCAAGTTAAATTAACAGATAATGCAAAAGTTACTAACCATTGCTATTCCTACATACAATCGCGCTGCTTTACTAGATAAACAACTGGCTTGGTTAGCAACAGCAATCAAAGGTTTTGAATCAGAATGTGAAATTATTATTTCTGATAATTGCTCAACAGATAATACACCGGGAGTTGTGAAAAAATGGCAAACTGCTTTTAGTAATACTGTATTTATAGCGAATAGAAATCGGGAAAATATAGGGTTAATGCCAAACATTGCTTTTTGTCTTCAAGCTGCTGGTAGTAAATATGTTTGGACTGTGGGTGATGACGATCCAATTCAGGAAAGGACTCTAGGTTATGTCATCAATAAAATTAAAGAAAATCCCAGTTTGTCACTGATGTTTCTCAACTGTTGTGGACGAGATAAAAATACAAATAAAGTTTTGGTAGAACACTGGTTTCCTAGTGATAGTGATGAAATCATTGTTGATAGTAAACCTGTATTTCAAAGGTATTTACAGGGTAGTTTTGGGGGTGTACTATTCATGACAGCTACCATTTATAATACCGAACTTGTGCAACAAGCTTTGCAAAACTGGACTACTTCATGTAAAAATTTAGCATCCCAAGCATATTGGACTGGATTTTGTGCGGCTTATGGAAATATCATTGTTACTCAAGATAATTATTTGGAATGTACAATGCACGCTAGTTCCCTAGAAGAAAATCCTCGATGGTCACTAATGATGCGATATGTCTACATCCCGGAGATTTATCTGAAATTATTAAGTTTAGGATATTCTGCTAAATTTTGTCAACGAATGATTCTAGAAAATATTTTCAACCTGAGTGATTGGAAAATATTATTGGGTGCTTTAAGAAGATGGCCAGTTCTAGCAACCAATATTATAATTACCTACTTGCAATTAGTAGGTAGATTCATCTATCAAATGAATTTTAATCAAAAAAAATCAGCAATAAATATCTCACGAATAAGTAATTAAATAAAAGATAAAATCCTTCTCTATTAACCATCAAAAACCATGAATAAACTACTAACTATTGCTATTCCTACTTACAATCGAGCCGAGTTACTAGATAAACAATTAACTTGGTTATCTCAAGCTATTCAAGGATTTGAATCAGAGTGTGAAATTTTAGTTTCTGATAACTGTTCTACAGATCATACTCAATCTATTATTAGTAAATGGCAAAATATTCTCACAAACATCACATTTAAATCCAATAAAAATCCTGAAAACATCGGCGTAATGCGAAATATTTTTCATTGCCTAAGTTCTGCCACAACCAAGTATGTTTGGACAATTGGTGATGATGATCCAATTCAGGAAAGAGCAGTTGCCTATGTGATGAATAAAATTAAAAATATTGATGATTTATCATTATTGTTTCTGAATTTTTCTGGTCGAAACAAAATTACTGGTGAACCAGTACATCCACCAAAAATAGTTGGTAATCGCTGGTTTGATGCCGATACAGAAGATGGTGAAGGTGATGGTAAAGCAATATTTGAACATTGTTTTACTAAAAGTGTAGGAGCAGTAATTTTTCTAACTGCTACAGTATATCGTGCTGATTTAATTAAACGCGCTCTCCAAATTTGGCCAACTGCTAGTAATAATTGGATATCTTTAGCATATTTAGCCGGTTATTGTGCTGCTAATGGCAGAGTAATTGTGACTAAAGATATCTATTTAGAATGTATTGTTGGTGTTAGTTATTGGCAAAAAGAACCGAAATCTGCACTTTTAATGCAATACCAACATATACCTGAAGTTATTTTAAAACTTGAGCAAGTTGGTTATTCTAAAGCATATTGTTGTCGGATGCTTTTACAAAACTACCATGAAGTAGACCTGAAAGTTTTTTTAGGAGCGATGAGAAGATGGCCTGTATCGGCTATTAAGACAGTAATTCCTTTTTTAGGTTTAGCTAGTGTGGCAGCATTGGAATTAATACCAATGAGAGAATTTAAAGTAGCAGAATCAGAAATGGACAGAACAACGACTTCGGAAGTCAGAAACTATAAGGGATGAATCAGCAATTGTTTGGACAAAATAAGTTTTGATTGGTAGGGATTCGGATTGTGCTTAACACCGTTATAGAAAAAATCTCAGTCTTAAAAGATGAGTTAGCTTATCAAGTGAAACTTTGGCAGTACAAGGGTAATTTGCCTGTCTTAACAGGAAATGATGCTATCATTGCTAATTCTCTTAAAAATGAAGGAATTGCCATAACAACGCTTGAAGCATTGGGACTACCTTCTACTTCACAACTATTGAATGCTGCTCATAATTTTTTACCAAATATGGGCAGGTCTAATTATAATTCTTCATGCCAAAATCCACCAGAAATTTACACAGTTACACACATAAATGATTTTTTTACTTGGGGAAATGAATCAAAACTGCTGAAGATTCTAGAAAATTATATTGGTCTTCCTGTTGCTTATCACGGTGTCCAAATTCGCAAAGACTTTATTAATCAAAGTCAATTCAGCACCATGCTGTGGCATCGAGATTCTGAAGACCGCCGCATTGTGAAAATCATCATTTATTTAAATGATGTAGACGAACAACAAGGACCTTTTGGATATGTACCATCATCTTTGACTTCGGGTCTAAATTTTTATCGCCTTTACTACAAAATTCATAATAAGGGCATTAATGATGAAACATTAAATAAAACTGTCCCTAAATCGGCTTGGAAGTCTTGTCCAGGTGCGGCAGGTACAGTAATTTTAGCGGATACAAACCGACTTTTACATCATGGAACTGTCCGCACTGAAGAAAGATCAACACTATTTTTTGTTTACACAGCTAACCCACCAAAACGACCGGGACTTTGTACTCAATATTGGGATGATACTTTTCCCAAACCAGAGTTATCTAAACAAGTTAATTAGGTTTAAATAGGAAGGGAATTCCTGTCATGCTGAACAAAATTTCAACTATAAGTTCTGAGTTGAATTATCGAGTATCACTTTGGCATCATGGTAAAAATTTACCTGCTATTAGTGCAAAAGATCAATTGATTGTTGATACCCTAAAAACATCAGGTGTTTATATCACATCTTTGGAAGATTTAGGTTTTTCATCTACGGCTACAATGTTAGCTACTGCTAATAGTTGTACTGATAGGATGGTAAATCCTAGAGATATTCATGCAGGATATAAATTACCCCAAATTTATACCGTTACAGATTTACCGGAATTTTTTAATTGGGGAATTGAAACCAGACTACAAAATATCATTGAGCATTATATAGGTTTACCTATCGCTTTTCATGGTGTTCATGTACGGAAAGACTTTCCTAATGAAAAACAATTGGAAACTTTACTATGGCATAAAGATTCTGAAGATAGACGCATGATTAAAGTCATTATCTATCTAAATGATGTGACTGAAGAACATGGACCATTTGAATATATTCCCCTACCGACTAATGCTTTAGAGCAAGTTAAAAATTATCAAGTTGATTATGAGTTGTGGCGTGTTAATTTTCTGGGAATTAATGATGATAAAATGATGAAAGTTATTCCTAAATCAGCTTGGAAATCATGTCCTGGTAAAGCTGGAACTGTGATTTTTGCAGATGTGAGAAATATTTTACATCATGGGACTGTGAGAACCCAAGAACGATCAACTATATTTTTCACATACACGGCTAAATCTCCTAAACGACCTGAACTTTGTACACAATATCATGATGATACCTTTCCCAAAATAAATCCCCAATTAGGATTAAAGGTATAAACCTAAAATGCAGAAATTCAGGAGTCAGAATAAGTAGTGAGACAGAATTAATTACACAATGTCATTGCGTTAGCGTAGCGTGGCGTTAGCCATATGGAACGAAGTGAAATGAAGCAATTCCAAGGGTTGTGATTGCTTCCCTTCGCTCGCAATGACTGTAAATATTTTTGTCCAATTACTTAATTGGTATCAACCATGATCATGCCAGTTTTATTTCCTGAATTTTGCTATCTAAAATCAAAACCATTCTATTATCTTCAAAAAACTTCCGAAATAACCATGATTTTTACCTCTACTAAACTCGCTGGTGCTTTTATTATTGACTTAGAAGAAAAGCCTGATTCTCGTGGTTTTTTTGCTCGGACTTTTTGCGCTGATGAATTTCTCGCTCATGGGTTAAAACCAACAGTTGCCCAATGTAACCTTTCTTTTAATCATAAAAAAGGCACATTACGAGGAATGCACTATCAAACTCTCCCCGCAGCGGAAACAAAATTAATTCGCTGTACTCAAGGAGCTATTTATGATGTGATTGTGGATATGCGTCCTGAATCTCCCACTTATCTAGCGCATATTGGTGTAGAACTGAGTGCAGAAAATCGTCGCGCTCTTTATGTTCCAGAAATGTTTGCTCATGGTTATCAAGCTTTAACAGATGGTGCAGAAGTTGTATATCAAGTGGGTGAATTTTACACTCCTGGATATGAACGGGGTTTGCGTTATGATGATCCAATTTTAGAAATTTCCTGGCCACTGAGTGCAACAGAAATGTCTGATAAAGATCGCAATTGGCCTTTACTAGAATCTATTTTGATAGGAGTTTAATCATGATTATTGTTGATAAAGCTTTACAAGCACGGGCGGCTTTAGGTAAACCAGTTAAAGTTGCCATGATTGGTGCTGGTTTTATGGGTCGAGGAATTGCTAATCAAATTATCAATTCTGTGCCAGGAATGGAGTTGGTGGCTATTTCTAATCGTCACATTGATAACGCTAAACGAGCTTATTTAGAAGCAGGAATTGAAGATATCAAAATTGTTGCTAATTTAGCTGATTTAGAAGAAGCGATCGCTCAAAATGAATATGCAATCACCGAAGATGCCATGCTCCTGTGTGAAGCTGATGGCATAGATGCAATCATTGAAGTCACCGGGACAATTGAATACGCGGCTCATTTGGTGATGTGTGCGATCGCTCATCACAAGCATATCATCCTCATGAATGCCGAACTAGATGGCACAATTGGACCGATACTCAAAGTCCATGCAGACCGCGCTGGAGTCATCCTGAGCGCCTGTGACGGCGACCAACCAGGGGTAGAAATGAACTTGTACCGCTTTGTCAAAAGCATCGGTTTAAAACCCCTCCTGTGCGGCAACATCAAAGGCTTACAAGACCCCTACCGCAACCCCACCACCCAAGCCGGTTTTGCTCAACGCTGGGGTCAAAATCCTGCTATGGTGACAAGCTTTGCCGATGGTACAAAAATCTCCTTTGAGCAAGCCATAGTCGCCAACGGCACAGGTATGAAAGTAGCCAAGCGGGGAATGTTGGGATATGACTACACAGGTCATGTTGATGAAATGACCAAAATGTACGACATTGACCAACTTCAAGAACTAGGCGGTATCGTTGATTACGTCGTTGGCACCAAACCCGGTCCAGGAGTATTCGTATTTGCCACCCACGAAGACCCCAAACAACGTCATTACCTCAACCTTTATAAACTCGGTGAAGGCCCCCTCTACAGCTTCTACACCCCCTATCACCTATGCCATTTTGAAGTTCCCCTCTCCGTAGCCCGTGCTGTCCTCTTCCATGATGCGGTGCTTGCACCAATCGCCGGTCCCGTTGTTGATGTCGTCGCCACCGCCAAAATTGACCTCCAAGCCGGAGCAACCCTTGACGGTATTGGTTATTACATGACCTATGGACAATGTGAAAATTCCCCAATTGTGCAACAACAAAACCTACTGCCAATGGGTCTAGCGGAAGGATGTCGCTTAAAGCGCGATATTCCTAAAGATCAAGTCCTCACTTATGATGACGTGGAACTACCAGAAGGTAGACTTTGTGATCAATTACGCGCTGAACAAGCAGTTTACTTTGCTCCTGTGAAAACTTTAGCACTAACAAAATAGTTTTCCAATTAGCATCAAGATAATTCAGAGGTTTCCTGATATTTTCATTTAACCTCTGAATTCACATATATACAATAAATGACAGAGATTATTTTGATAATCTTGCGAGGTTTCCCATGATTCAACTCCTTATTAAACAACATAAAATAATTGATACAAAACAACTGATACAACTTAGTAATGCAACATTAAAAATTCAATTACTAGAGAATAAATATTAAAACCAATCATCACTTACCAAATTATCAAGAAAAAGATGAAAATAGCTCTCGTCCATGATTACTTAACCCAACGCGGTGGAGCAGAGCGCGTATTTGAATTATTGTGTAAACGGTATCCCGACGCTGACATTTTCACCTCATTATACGACCCGCAAAAAAGTATTGATTTAGGTGAGAGAATTATCAACACCACATTTTTACAAAAAATTCCTGGTGCAACCAAATATTTTCGGATGTTAGCCCCCTTATATTTTCCCGCATTTCGTTCCTTGGATCTTCAAGATTATGACCTAATTATCAGCAGTAGCACCAGTTTTGCCAAAGCAGTACGGAAAAATCCCCAAGCAAAACATATTTGTTTTTGTCATAATGTTACCCGCTTTTTATGGGACACAGAAACATATTTACGGGAGTACGGAGACTATAGATACTTTGCTCCTCTCATCGAAAAAATCTTTCAAATGATGAGAGATGTAGACCTGAAATATGCTCAAGAACCCGATCTCTACATCGCTAACTCTACCATTGTTGCCCAACGAATTCAAAAGATTTATCACAAACAAGCGATCGCCATTAACTATCCAATTGATACTAGCAACTTTGTTTTTTCCGATACTAAAGAAGAATACTACTTGGCATCGGCGCGGATGATAAGTTATAAACGTCTTGATATAATAGTCGAAGCTTTTAATTGGTTAGGCTGGAACTTATTAATATCAGGTGATGGACCAGAACAAGAAAGATTAAAAGCCCAGGCATTACCCAACATCCAATTTCTAGGTCATGTCAGTGATAGAGAGCGTAAAGACTTATTTTCTAAAGCCAAATCAGTTATTGTTGCGGCTTTAGAAGATTATGGATTAGTTCCAGTCGAGGCAAACGCCAGTGGTACACCGGTCATTGCTTATGGAGCCGGAGGAGTCTTAGACACTCAAATACCAGGTAAAACAGGTGTATTTTTCAAAAGACAAGCACCATGCTCTTTACAAGCAGCTTTACTAGAAGCTGGAGGAATATCTTGGGATTACGAAACTATCCGTAATCATGCCGTTAGCAATTTCTCAGAACAGTCATTTTTTAGTAAAGTTGAGCAAGTTATTGATCAAGCTAGTAGTTCGTCAAATTTATTTTGACGGGTAATGATCGGAAAAAACTTCTGTTCTTCCCTCCCCTACCCCCCCCGCTCCCCCTACCCCCCTACCTCCCCTACCCCCCCTACCCCCCCTACCCCCCCTACCTCCCCTACCTCCCCTACCTCCCCTACCCCCCCTACCCCCCTACCTCCCCTACCTCCCCCGCTCCCCCGCTTGCCTTCACCCGTCATTTTCGGGTTGACAGACTACTAGTGCAGCATGGCAAAAATAACTCATCATTAAAAGTTCCTAGAAAGCTTATATAATTTGCTTTTTTAATTTTTAATTCTGCCTTGCAGCATTGGAGTTGTGCATCACTAATTCATTTAATTTTTTAGGTGTTTGCGTAGTGTATCGCAGATAAGGATAATAAAAGTGGTTCAAACTAGTCTAAATCCCAATATAAATTCAGCATCAGAAACAGAACCAGGTTATGGACAAATGTTTGCAGTAATTCTGCGAAGATTTCCCTGGTTATTATTAGTATTGCTCAGTTCTACGGCTATTGCTGGCATCATTACATTAAAAACCCCACCCAGCTTCAAAAGCACCATGCAATTGTTAGTAGAGCCTAACTATCAAGGCAAGAAAGAAACAGATAACACTGAAAGTCAATTTACTGATGCTAATGTGGAGGTAGATACAGCTACTCAATTAAACTTGATGCAGAGTTCTGGACTGATTAAAAAAGCAGTTGATAGACTTAAAACTGAATATCCAGACTTAACTGTAATGGATTTAAAAAAATCCTTAGTCCTCACTCAAATTAAGACTCCAGAGGATAATATTGCTACTAAAATATTTCAAGTTGATTACACCGATAGCGATCCAGGAAAAACTCAGAAAGTCCTCAAAACAATTCAGCAAGTTTATTTAGAATACAATAAACAACAACAAGATTCACGCCTACAAAAAGGTTTACAAGTTATCAGAGATCAATTAAGAAAAGCGACTGATGAAGTAACCGCTTCCGAAGCAAATTTACAAAGATTTCGCAGAAGTCAAAATTTAATTGATCCAGATGCTCAAGCTAAAACCGTAGAGACAGCTTTAAATACTGTCCAACAGGAACGACAAACAACTCGTTCTCAATATGAAGAAGCCTTAGCAAAGCAAAAATCTTTACAAGCACAACTAAACCGTTCTCCACAAAATGCCTTAGTTTCTTCTCGTCTGAGTCAGTCTACCCGCTACCAAGGCTTACTCAATGAAATCCAAAAAACAGAACTGGCTTTAGCACAAGAACGTTTACGTTTCACAGATGATACTCCCAGCGTTCAAAAATTATATGAACAACTGCAAAGTCAAAAGCAACTTTTACAAAAAGAAGTTAGCAGAACTTTAGGAGAAAAAACCAACTCTACCTTTAATTCTGGAGACAATCTTTTAGAACAAGGACAACTAGGACAAATTGATCTTAATCTCACAGGTCAATTAGTAGAAACCCAAACAACTATCGTTGCATTAACCGCCCGCGATCAAACTTTAGCAGCCAAAGAGAAAGAATTACAAGCCGACCTCAAGCGGTTCCCTTCTCTATTGGCTTATTACAATCGCATCCTGCCTCAACTACAATTTAGTAGAGAAAGATTAGAACAATTATTAAGAGCAGAACAAAAATTACGCCAAGAACTTTCTAAAGGTGGATTCAATTGGGAAGTAGTAGAAGAACCACAAGAAGGTTTTCAAACTGGTCCTAATATGAGACAAAATCTCTTATTAGGAGGAGTAATTGGGTTAATGTTAGGAGGACTTGCTGCCTTTATTCGTGAAGCATCTGACGACGCTGTACATACCACTGCGGAATTAGAAAAACAAGCTGCTCTCCCATTATTAGGAACAACTCCTAAATTGCCACCTCCCAAACCCAGAGAATCCATGATAAAATTGCCATTTGGCAAACCAGAAGTTCTCGCACCTTGGACAATTCAAGTATTACAATCTTCTCCCCGTTGGGAATCACTTGATCTCATTTACAAAAATATTGAACTGCTTAATAAAGTCTCAGATTTAAGATCATTAATGGTGACATCAGCATTACCAGATGATGGTAAATCGGCTTTGGCATTAGGTCTAGCCATGAGTGCGGCTCGCCTACATAAAAAAGTCTTACTAATTGATGCCAATTTACGCGATCCTAATCTGCACAAACAGTTAAATCTTCCTAATGAACAAGGACTTTCTAGTTTATTAGAAAGTGAAGTTAATCTACCTAATCAGATCAGTGTTCCTTACTCTGGGTCGTCTTATATTGATATTTTAACAGCCGGACCAACTCCGACCGATCCTGCTCATCTTTTGAGTTCTCCCCGGATGATTCAATTAATAGCTGCATTTGAAGAAAATTATGATTTGGTAATCATAGATGCCCCTTCCGTTCTTGGGTTAGTAGATGCTATGCTCACGGCATCATCCTGTCGTAGTGTGGTGATGATGGCAAGTATTGGTAAAGTGACCCGCACCCAACTTAATCAAGCCACAGGGATGTTGAGTAGGTTAAATCTGATTGGGGTTGTAGCCAATGGCGTATCTCCGTCTGATAGCACCTATGTACCTTATGTAAAACCAAAACAATTAGTTTTACAACCAGCAATGGAAGAATAAAGCAGAATATTTGCTGACTATTTAACCCACAAAAATATATTGACCCCTGCATTAGACAGGGGTTTTTGTGTTGACTATTCAAGATCAATTAAGTAGTGCCCCCCTTTCCCCTTATGAAGGGGGGTAACAATGTGATGAAAATTACGAGATAAGTAATGGGACAGAATTAATTACACAATTGATTTTTCTGTTCCCTGTTCCCAGTTAAGAGTTCCCTCTCTCAACGAGTGAATTTAATTTTGTCCGACTACTTACCACCTTTAAAACATTCTCTAAGGGACTTCCAATTAAAAAAATACCCAAAAATTTCTTGTGGTGCGGGACGAATTGCCCGCTAATCATCAAGGACGGGCAGGATGCCCATCCCACAAAATTGGGTAATTTATTTTTTGGTGTTCCCTAAGAGGAGAGGGAAAAGGAATAATATTTAATACTAGAGAGGCTTAAAACTCTGATTTTATGCTGCTAAAAACAAACCAATATGCCCCTCTCCAACGCGGAGAGGGATTGGGGTGAGGTTCAATAACTCCTACGTCGTCACGCTACGCTATCGAATTCACGTCTAATTAGGGTTAGATACTTGTTGGTTAAATGTATTGAGTTTTGTTTATAAATCTCTGCTAAAAAAATGATATTATTTGCTTTTTCAATTTTCAATTTATTACTGTAGTATGTTGGCAAATGACCATTCACTATACAAAATATTTTTGTTGTATTACTAATACAATTCACATTTATTTTTATTTACCTAATAAGTAATTTATGATATACTTTGCAAGTATAAAACAAGGTTTATTTTTATTTAGTTACGATTAATTCATTTCACCATATCTTAATATTATAGAGAAGAAAGTAATATTTATTTAAAGAGTGAATAAAGAAGTTGTTTCTTGATGATTTATTTATCGAGAGTCTTATATTCTAGAGATTGAAACCCATCATCAAAATCTCCAGGACGAAACCGAAGTAATTTTATCAGGGTTGCAAAAAGTTAGTATCTTCTCTGAGATGACTACTCTTGATCATAAATCCAAGTGTCCCTAATTTTCTGTTGTCA
The DNA here is from genome assembly GCF_017355725.1 of Anabaena sp. 54. Classification (NCBI taxonomy): domain Bacteria; kingdom Bacillati; phylum Cyanobacteriota; class Cyanophyceae; order Nostocales; family Nostocaceae; genus Anabaena; species Anabaena sp. 54. Next base: position 38,583 of record NZ_JAAVWA010000012.1, on the reverse strand, counting down.
TATTTAATCATTGCTATAGGACTCCTATACAATACTGTTCTGTCAAGAAAATATTAATTTTCTAATGGTAAATATTCAGTCAATCTTTTACTAATTTATCGCTGTTAATATATGCCAATTTCAGTCATTTCTAGTCTAAATAGTAACTCTATTGTCCCCCAGCAATCTGAAAATTTTAACTTCCTATCATGCTCATTAAAATGGCGCAGAGGAAAATTATTAGTAAAAGCCTCTGAAAAATTCTCACAACCCCATTTAGCTGCACTAGAAAATGAAGAATCTTTAATAGAATGTTTAAAACATTCTCCAGTTAGTTTAGTCAGCATAGATCCCAAAATCGGTGATTCTTTATTAAAAGTTTGGGCAAATGCTTGTCAAAAAGCTAATAAGCCCATATTTATGAACATTTCTGGGCATCAAAAATTGCCAAAGAAAGGTAATCAAATTTTCAGAACTTTACAAATAATAATTGATTGGACTTGGGCTTTACTTTTGCTGTTATTTATGAGTCCAGTCATTCTCGGAGGATTAATAACTATGCAAATATATTCCCCCAAATTGCTGTTTAATTATGAGTGGTATGTCGGAGAAAATGGGCAACTTTTTCAGATTATTAAGTTTAGTTCTATGGCTAAACAGGAAATGACAGATTTGAACATTATTTTAGGTACATTCATTTTGAATAATTTATCTAATGTATTGAATATATTGCAGGGAAAATTTTGTCTAATCAATAATCGTTGTTTATCTTTGGAAAGTGCAGTTAAATTAAGTTTAGAATCACAAAATAACAAATTAAACAAGCAAAATAAATTTAGCGGTGTATCGTAAATAGATGGGAAGGATAAACTGCCTATAGTTGAGAATAAATCTATTGGCTCTGTGTTTTCAAGCATTTTTATCTAATTGATGAATACTTCCTGTTCTCATATTGATGACTATGAATTATGTAGCTAATTAAAAAATAAGAAATATCATGCAAACAGCGATTTGTACCGTATTTGAAAAAGACTACCATTATGGTGTGGGGGCTTTGGTAAATTCCCTGTATTATCATGGTTTTCGAGGCATAATTTGGGCTGGTTATCGTGGAAATACACCCGATTGGGCTAAGGAGCTAAAAACAGAAACTGGTTATCAAGAGTTTTCTGTAGATGAAGGTTGTGCAATCCGATTTGTCAAACTAACAACTCCAAAACATTTAGGCTTTTATAAACCTGATTTTATGTCCCAATTGTGGGAAAATTATTGCCCAGATATTGATGCTTTATTTTACTTTGATCCTGATATTGTCAATAAATGTAACTGGGATTTTTATGAAAATTGGGTAAGTCGAGGAATTGCTCTTTGTGGTGATTCTTGGTATCTTGTGCCGGCGAATCATCCGAGACGGTTAGCATGGAAAGAATTTGCTGAAAATAATGGTTTTGCTTGTGAGCGCGAGTTAGATTATCACTACAATAGTGGCTTCATTGGAGTTCATAAAAACTACAAATCTATCTTGAAAGTTTGGCAGAAATTAGAAGAATTGGGTGAAATGGCAGGATATGCCAATTTAAAGGATCTTTATAACGGTAATACCTTTAATCATTATCCATATCTGTATGGAGATCAGACTTATTTAAACTTAGCATTGATGCTAACTAATTATCCTTTGAGTACCGTTGGACCAGACGGCATGGATTTTGTTCCTGGTGGTACTATTATGTCTCACGCCACAGTCCCACATATTAAACCTTGGCGCAAAAAACTACTGCTGAGTGCTTTAGAAGGTAGTTCTCCCACCATAACTGATAAATTATATTGGCGACATAGCCAAACACCTATTCAATTATATTCAATACCAAAAATACTATGGCAAAAATTTGAAATTCTCTGTGGTTCTGCTCTTGGTCGTTTTATTCGTCGCGCTCCTATGTAAGCATATTAATTTTCTTGAGATTGGTGCTTCTATACTTAATTATCAAAATTATCGGTCAAAATTTTTATGGATTCCAAATTTCTACCGTCAACTATGAAAATATTGCAAGCTACAAGTTGGTGGCAAAATAATCGGGTAATATTACGAGAATTTAAACACTTTCGAGTTGTGGCTATTTTAGCTATCGTATTTTCGGCTTTAGCTGCAAGTTTTGAAGGGTTTGGTTTAGGATTTTTGCTGGTGTTCCTGCAAAGCCTAACTACTCCTGGTTCTGAACCTGTGAAAACAGGGATAGAGTGGTTTGATATTTTGATTTTAGGAATTAATGGTTCAGCAACGGAGCGATTATATCGAATATCTGCTTTAATTGTTGTTACAACCTGTATGCGGGCATCCTTTAATTATATAGGACAGATTTGCATCCAGTTTAGTGAAATCAGTTTAGTAGATAATCTGCGTAAACGAATTTTTCAACAGTTAGAGGCTCAAACTCTCAATTATTTTAGTCATAAGAAATCTGGAGAATTAGTTAATATTCTTACCAGTGAAATGGAGAGAATTAGACAAATTTTTGGTGGACTAGCTTTTTTAATCACTAGAAGTTTTACGCTGATTGTCTATTCTATTTCTTTGTTTATACTTTCCTGGAAACTGACTATAGTTTCTATTTTACTATTTAGTCTTTTGGCGGTAGCATTATCTACCTTAAATAAACAAATTAGAGAACGTAGTTTTGCGATTACTTCCGCTAATGATAATTTTACTGCTAGGGTGCTAGAGTTTATCGAAGGTATTCGCACAATTCATGCTTTTTCTACTCAAGAATTTGAGCGAAACCGCTATTATCAAGCCAGTGAAAAAATTGTTAATACTTGGAAAAGTGTTTATTGGATTTCTTTGATAGTTAAGCCTTTGGCTGAGAGTATATCTACGCTAATTCTGATTAGTATGATTATTGTGGCTTTAGCCACAGGATTAATGAAAGTTTCGGCTTTGTTAACTTTCTTTTTTGTCCTGTTCCGCATTATCCCTATGACTCAGGATTTGAATGGGGTAGTGGCTTTTTTAAGTACCCAAGCGGGAGCAGTGGAAAATATCAAGGATTTGTTGAAACCTGATGATAAAATCTATTTTCAAAATGGCGCATTAAGATTTCCTGGTTTTAGAAGATCAATTGATTTGGTGTCTGTAGATTTTGATTATAGTCTTAATCAACGAGTTTTACATAATATTACTCTCTCGATTAAACAAGGGGAAATGACGGCTTTAATTGGTTCATCTGGGGCTGGTAAAACCACACTTGCAGATTTAATTCCTCGCTTTCATGATGCTACTGACGGCTATATTTATATAGATGAAGTTGATATTCGCAAATTTGACATTAACTCTCTGCGTTCTAAGATAGCAGTTGTGAGTCAGAATACTTTTATTTTCAATACTTCTGTTTGGAATAATATTGCTTACGGGACACCAACAGCTACAGAAGCAGAAATTAAAGAAGCTGCACGATTAGCAAATGCTTTAGAATTTATTTTAGAAATGCCGGAGGGTTTTGATACGCAATTAGGAGATAGAGGTGTGCGGTTATCAGGTGGACAAAGACAAAGAATTGCGATCGCTCGCGCATTGCTGAAAAACCCCGAAATCCTGATTCTAGATGAAGCTACAAGTGCCTTAGATTCAGTGTCTGAGCGGTTAATTCAAGAATCCTTAGAAAAGCTATCTGTTGGTCGCACAGTAATTGCGATCGCTCACCGTCTTTCTACTATAGCTAAAGCAGATAAAGTTGTAGTTTTAGAACAAGGAAAAATCGTAGAACAGGGAGCATATCAAGAGCTACTTCAACAACGTGGCAAATTTTGGCAATATTATCAAATTCAAAATGAAGTGAGATAAACAATAATTCAATTTTCCCATAGTTTATTTTCTCATCCTCCAATCAATGTTAAATATTAACTCCTCCGAACCTTTGGTGAGCGTCATTATCCCCACCTATAATCGCCCAGAATACCTGAAACAAGCCATTAATAGTGCTGTTAACCAAACTTATCAAAATCTAGAAATTATTGTTTCTGATAATTGTAGTTCTGAAAATCCTCAAGCACTAATTGAATCATTTCAAGACTCACGGATCAAATTTTGGCGACATGAGCAAAATATTGGGATGTTAGCTAACCAGTTTCATGGTTTTAAAATTGCTACAGGTAAATATGTGGCTAGTCTCCATGATGATGATATATGGAATGAGGATTTTTTATCTAAACTTGTCCCCAATTTAGAAGCAAATCCCGATTTAATTTTGGCATTTTGTGACCAATATATTATAGATGGTGATAGTAAAATTAATGTAGCTGCCACTGAAAACAATACCCGCAGTTATAAACGTGATCAAATCACTCCCGGAGTTCATAAAAATTTTACTCAAATTGGCTTAATTGATAAAAGTATTCCCACTGCGGCTGCTTGTGTAATTAGAAATGGAGTGCTTAATTGGGATAATATTCCTTCAGAGGTTGACGGAATGTGGGATTTATATTTAACATATCTTTGTTGTATTTCTGGCTATGGAGTTTACTATGTTCCCGAAAAATTAACCCAATATCGAGAGCATGAACAAACTGATACTATGCTCAGTGGTAGTCGCAATGTTCAAGCAAAAATCCGTAAAGGTAAAAGTGAGATATTCTGTTATCAAACTTTTATGGAAGATCAACGGTTAGAGGAATTTAAATCCTACTTTAAAACCAAATGGTTAGAAGCTAATACAACTTTAGGAATTGGCTTGTTACGAGATCAAAAAATTACAGATGCCCGTCGTTATTTCTGGAAAACTTTAAGTGAACAAAAATTCAATTTACGAACTTTAGTGGCTTTAATTATTAGTTTTATTCCTACCAATCTAACGAATAAAATTTGGAAAATTTCCTAATTTATTCAGAGGGAACAAGGAACAGAAAAAACTGGCGTTGCTGAATCGAGGTATGAAATTCCCAAATTGAATCTTTAAAACTCAAACCTCAGTGCGTCTTTGCGCCTTTGCGTGAGACTAAAATTCATACCCTTAATCAGCAACGCCTCTATTCCCTGTTCCCTTTTTTTTGTAAATCACAAGAGGTTATCAGTGAAAATTTGTATTGTTACCCACAAAATCAGAAAAGGTGATGGTCAAGGTAGAGTTAATTATGAAGTAGTTCAAGAAGCCATTCGTCGTGGTCATGATCTGACATTATTAGCTAGTGAAATTGCCCCAGAGTTAGCCGAAAATAGTGCTGTTAATTGTATTTATATTCCAGTAGAAGGGTATCCTACGGAATTTATTCGCAATTTTATTTTTGCTCAAAAAAGTGCCGATTGGTTGCGTAAAAATAGAGCCAATTTAGATTTGATTAAGGTCAATGGCGCGATTACTATGGGGGCAAGTGATGTGAATGCCGTGCATTTTGTACATGGTTCTTGGTTGAAATCGCCTGTGCATATTTCCCATAAACGTAAAGATTTGTACGGGTTATATCAATGGTTATTTACTGCGGCTAATGCTTATTGGGAAAAACAAGCTTTTCGGAAATCTAAAATTATTATTGCTGTCTCAGAAAAAGTTGCCCAAGAATTAGTAAATATTGATGTACCTCGTTCACAAATTCGGGTTGTTGTTAATGGTGTAGACTTACAAGAATTTGCTCCTGGTGTCAGTTCTCGGACGGAATTGGGATTGCCTGAGAATGTTAATTTGGCATTATTTGCAGGTGATATTCGCATTTCTCGTAAGAACTTAGATACTGTACTTCATGCCTTAGTAAAAGTTCCTGAATTACATTTAGCAGTTGTCGGTGGTACTCAAGATAGCCCTTATCCGGCAATGGCAAAGGCATTAAATATTAGTAAAAGAGTGCATTTTTTAGGTTATCGCCGTGATATGCCCCAAATTCAACGGGCATCAGATTTATTTGTATTTCCATCCCGTTATGAACCTTTTGGACTTGTAGTGATTGAAGCGATGGCTTCAGGTTTGCCCGTGATTACCGCCACTACTACTGGTGCGGCTGATTTAGTTAATCCCGACTGTGGCATCGTTTTAGACGATTGTGATGACGTTAATGCTTTAGCCGATGCGCTTGGGTTGTTAAATAGCGATCGCTCACTGCGTCAACAAATGGGTAAAGTTGCCCGGACTATTGCCGAACAACATAGCTGGTCAACAATGGCACAAACCTATCTAAATATATTTGAGGAGTTAATCACCCATGAGAAACACAGTTCTCATTCCCACCTATCGCCGTCCTCAAGACCTAGCCCGCTGTCTGAAAGCACTGCAACAGCAAACTAAATCAGTTGATCAGGCGATCGTTGTTGTCAGAGATACAGACACAGAAACTCAGCAATTTCTCCAACAATTTCCGCCCCACCTCCTCCCCTTACAGATTGTCACCGTCACTCAGCCGGGAGTCGTCTCCGCCCTCAACGCCGGACTGGCACAAGTACAGGGAGACATTCTTTCCATCACCGATGATGATGCCGCCCCCCACCCGGATTGGTTAGCAAAAATTAATACTCACTTTAGCGTTAATTATGCCGTTGGTGGCGTTGGTGGTCGTGATTGGGTGTATCAAGGAGACAAACTCGAAAATGGTTCTCGTCCCATAGTTGGTAAATTGCAATGGTGGGGGCGCGTCATTGGCAACCACCACTTAGGAATAGGCGCACCCCGTGAAGTTGATGTTCTCAAAGGTGTGAATATGAGCTTTCGTACTCAGGCGATCGGTAAACTGCGATTTGATGACAGAATGCAAGGAACAGGCGCACAAGTACATTTTGAAATGTCCTTTGCCCTCACCCTCAAACGTACTGGATGGAAAATAATTTATGATCCCAGCATTGGAGTAGATCACTATCCCGCCCAACGATTTGACGAAGATCAACGCCACAACTTTAACGACACCGCATTAATTAACCTAGTCCACAACGAAACCTTAATTTTATTAGAACATCTTTCCCCCCTGCGTCAAATTATATTTTTATCCTGGTCAATTTTAGTTGGTACAAGAGAAAGTTTAGGAATATGTCAATGGCTGAGACTATTTCCCCAACAAAAAGAAATCGCCAGTAAAAAATTGCGAGCATCCTTACGAGGAAGATGGTTAGGATATCAAAAATATAGAAAAATAGGAAATCACCATCTTAGTTATTAATTACCCCAACCGACAACCGAGATCCCCGACTTCTTCAAGAAGTCGGGGATCTATCTCCTAACTAAACTTTTTATAGAATATTCAGATCAAAATGATTTCCAAACCAACACTTTTCAATACAGTTTTAAAAGAACAATTTTCTCCCCAAGATCGATCAGCCCAAAGTTGGATTATCATTCTTGCTTTTATCCTCCTGATCACAGCTTGCTACTTTACCAGTACGGGTAGTTTACGCCTCGTTTTTCCCGCCACTGCTTTTCTAGTAGCGGCGTTTTTATACTTACGGCATCCCATCCACTATATCGGCTTCACCTGGTGGATATGGTTTCTCACCCCCTTAATCACTCGTTTAGTTGACTATAAAATTGGCTGGGACCCCACCCGACAAATGTTAATTGCACCTTATTTAGTCGTATTCCTGACCATATTCACCTTTTCAAAACATCTACCTAGCAGTCTTCGTCAAGGGGGACTGCCATTTCTTTTAGCAGCCATAGGAGTTTGTTATGGATGTTTAATAGGTTTAATTTACAATCAACCACTCCCTGTAGTTCGGAGTTTTTTAGATTGGTTAAGTCCCATAATTTTTGCTTTTCATTTATTTTCTAATTGGCGAGATTATCCCAGTTATCGTCAGCACCTGCAAAGAACATTTATTTGGTGTGTACTCATCCTGGGAGCTTACGGTGTCTATCAATTTGTTGTCGCTCCTGAATGGGATAGATATTGGCTAATCCAATCGAAAATGTTTACCAGTGCTGGACACCCAATTCCTTTTGGAATGCGCGTTTGGAGTACATTACACTCACCTGGTCCATTCGGAACTGTCATGCAAGCTGGTTTACTATTATTATTTACCAGCACTGGTCCGTTAATTTTCCCCGCTTCTGCTGTGGGTTATTTATCATTCTTACTTTCCCAAGTGCGGACAAGTTGGGGCGGCTGGTTATTAGGAATAATTATGATTTTTGGTTCAGTAAAACCCAAAATTCAAATGCGATTAATTACCATAATTTTAGTAATGTCAATCTGCGTTATTCCCTTGGTGACTATCGAACCGCTTTCTAAAGTTATTACCACTCGATTTGAAAGTTTTTCCAATCTCGAACAAGATGGTAGTTTTAGAGATAGATCCGCAACTTATGACAGAAACCTGAATTTAGCTCTTTCTAATGTTGTCGGTAACGGCTTTGGAAATATCTGGAAAGTGAATGAAAAAACTGGACAAATAGAAGTCATTGTTATTGATAGCGGCATTTTAGATATGTTTTTTACCTTGGGTTGGATTGGTGCTATACCCTATATTAGTGGGTTAGTATTAATGCTAATTACCGTTAGTAATTATACAGAAGGTCGTTTTGATAGTTTTCTTAGTGCTGCCCGCGCTATTGGTATCAGTTCTTGCGCCCAATTAATTATTTATAGCGGGATGCTGAGTATTGCAGGGATGATTATGTGGGGATTTTTAGCAATGGCTATGGCAGGTCATAAATACTACAGCAGACCACAGAGTTAAATTAAAACCCCTTCCTTAGCAATCTTGAGATCCCCCTAAATCCCCCTTTCCAAGGGGGACTTTGACTCTAGTTCCCCCTTTTTTAAGGCTACGGTGTACACACAAGTGGTATCTGCAAGGGTTTCAGGCGTTATAGACCCCTGAAATTGTCATTACGAGCGCAAGTGATCACATAATCCCGTGGTTTTTGCGATTCCTAGGTCGCGCTAGTTCCCTCCGGGACGCAATGCGTTCGCTATCGCACAGCCTAAAATTAGATAACGAAACCAAGTCATAGGTGGAATTTTAAGACTTGTGTGTACACCGTAGTTGTAAAGGGGAGGGTTAGGGAGGGGTAAAATATTTGATACAGCAATCATGACTTTTCAAACACCCTCTTATTCATCCTGACTTCAATCATATAACCAAGTATTTTGAGAAAAATCTTCACTATCTTGATTGGGCTTTTCTTGCAGTCGTTCTACTGATCTATGAGATTTTTTGTATTGGATGGATTTGGAAATTTGACTAGCTTGTTGACTCATCTGTGGATAAGATGGTTGAGTAGGTTGTTTTAAAACCTTGATTTCTTCTAGCAACTGAGAGTTAGAATCTGCTAATTGTAATGCGGTTTGTTTTGTCTCGTAAAGTTCCCTCGTTAAACGTTCTACCAATGCTTCTTTTTCTGAAAAAGCTGTTTGTAAATCGCTAATTTGTTTGATTAAAGTGGATTCTTTTTGTTTTAATGTAGAAACTGTTTTTTGCAATTCTTTAATACTGGCTTCTAGTTCTAACTGATTATTGATGGGAATAACAGGAGTATTATCTGTTGGTACTTGGGTTTCCAATACTGCTTCAGCCGAAACTTCAATTACAGGTTCACCTTGTAGGGGTGTAAATTTTGTGGTTTCTTCTTGTATTAAGTTAGAGAGATTTTTTTTAAGCATTACTTTATGAACTCCAATTACGCCGTCATTATTTAATTATACGTCTTGAAGTGACAACAAAATCTCAAATTCCCAATTTCTTGGAAAAATTGACTAAGTAGGTGAACACAATAAAACCAAACTGTGTAAAGAAATGTAAAATCGCCCAAAGCTTCTTCACTCTTGCCTCTTGCCTTTTGCCTTGCCATAACGACAATTTCCAACGCCAATCTACTTAGACACTAAGCCAGTTTTACTCCTGACTCCTGACTCCTGCTCTATTAGTCCAGATAATAGGTAAAATTAAGATGTTTACTTATCTATCCTTTTTCTGTTTTGGCTACTATACCTTGTCCTCGTTGTCATCAAATTATTGATAGTCAAGCAATTACTTGTCCTCAATGTCGCTTATTGCTGAAAGCTTACGGACATCCTGGTATTCCCTTGCACCACGCTCAAGGAAATGATTATTTATGCGACAGTTGTAGTTATCATTTTGATCATACCTGTAATTTTCCCCAATATCCCTATGCTCAAGATTGTCCTCTCTATCAAAATATGGAAGAAAGTACATTAGAATTGCAAAAGCAAAATTCTCGTTATAGCTTGAGTATCAGGGTTAATAATTGGATAAAACGCCATCAAACTCTGTTATTAATACTAGCTTTGTTATTAGTTTGTTTATTAATAACCTTGTTTAATGCTTGATTCTGATGGTATTAGCTGTCTCCTTAAACTTGGTTTAATTCTAAGGTTTCTGGCATAGTTTCCACAGTTGATAAAATCTCTTCCTCAAATATTTCTAAATCAAACCAAAAAGTAGTACCGATACCAACTTCACTCACCAAATTTACTTGACTATGATGCCTGTCCATAATGTTTCTAACAATTGATAAACCTAAACCTGTTCCTTCTAGAGTATGAACTCTATTTTCTACACGAAAGAATCGGTCGAAAATTGCTTGTTGATCTTCTGGTGCGATACCAATTCCTGTATCACTAATTTCAATTCTCACTTTACCAGCATGATGCTGAGAATAAGAATTAGCATCTAGTTGATAGGCACGAATAACTACCTTACCACCGGCTAGAGTAAATTTAAGAGAATTACCAATTAAGTTGCCAAATACTTGCAGCAATAAATCATAATTGCCGAGAACAAAAGGTAAATCAGGATTAAGTTCTTGGTATATTTCAATGCCTTTATCTTTGGCATTAAGCTGATAGGTACGTAATGTCTGTTCTATTGCTTGTGGTAAATCTACTTTATCAAAAGTGTAATTTCGACCTGATTCAAGTTTTGATAAATCTAAAACGTCATTAACTAAACGGGTGAGTCTATCAGTTTCATTATTAACTGTTTGTAGAAATTCTTTGCGTTCATCAATTCCTAAATCTTCACCATAATCATGCAGGGTTTCAATATAGGTTTTAATGTTAAATAAAGGTGTGCGTAATTCGTGGGAAATGTTGCTGATAAATTGGCTTTTTGCTTCATTTAGTTCTACTTCCCGGCTAATATCTTGAACGGTGATAGCTATGCCTTTAATACTTTCTCGTTGCAGGTTGAGAACTGTGGTTAAAACAATGCGAATTGTGCGTTGAGTTGGTTGTTTTAGGAGGATACGAAATTCGGCACTTTCACATTCACCGGCTGCCATTTCATACAAAGTCCGGGATATTTCCATTTGGACACTATGGGGTAATTGATGCAGTATATTACTACCAACAACATCCACTCCTTCCCAAGCAAAAATCCGTCTGGCGGTGGGATTGACTAATATTACTTGCATATTATTATCAATCAAGACTGCACCATCAGCAATGGTGGAGACTAAGGTTTCTAATTTAGCTTTTTCGGCAGTTAATTCTTCAATATTTTGTTCTTCATAACGTTCTAGCCGTTCTGCCATTTCATTAAAGCTGAAAATTAGTTCTCCTAGTTCACCACCTAGAGGTATATCTATCCGTTGTTTAAAATTTCCAGCCGCAATTTGTTTAACACCTACTAGTAATTCTTTAATAGGTTTAGTAATAGTTAAAGCATTAATTACTCCTGCTAAAATTACCATGACCCAAATTGTGATAAAAACGGCAATGGTAACATCACGGGTGAAATTAGTGGATATGACTGCGGTTTGATTAGGGTTAATACCAACTGCTAACACACCTAAGTATTTTTTATCTACTATTAAAGGCACAAATACATCTGTAACTGCGCCATCGGGGGTGTTATGCTGCCTAACCATTGGCTGGTCTTCATTGCCAGGATAATCTTCTGGTAGTTGGATATGGCGCTTAATAGTGAGGGAGTTTTCTACCTCTGGTTCCCAAAAAGGAAGACCAAAAAAGATTTGCCCAGTTTCATCGGCGTATAACATATAACGCACGCTAGAAGTGGCACTGAAAAAACGTTGAGAAAATTGGGCAACTTCAGTTAAATTGTGATCGGCAATGAAAGGGGCTACATTTGCCCCCAGGAGTAATCCTAGATCTCGACCAAAGCGGGTATCATTGAGACGTGCATCTTGCTGAATTGTGTTTATAGCCCAGAAGGTTAAACCACTCATGACTAAGGAAACCATGAGGGTGGCGACGGCTAGGAGTTTGGTCTGAAGGGTGAATTCTGACCACCAATTGGCGATACTTGCTGCAAGGGATGCGTTGCCTTTTGCCAGCGCAGCGATCGCTTTTGACGCGCCGGAGACACATTCATCTCGGAAATTTCTGAAAATAGCCAGCATCTTAAAATATAAGTGTTAGTAAGTAGTTGGACAAAATTAAATTCAATCGGGTCGTTAGGGAAAAGGGAACAGAAAGACAATGTGTGTAATTAATTTTGTCCGATTACCCCTTCTTTCCTAATTTAACTATGTTTTTGCAGTAATGGTGAAAACTAAGTTGAAACAGAGGTTATGTGATGTGACTATTACAATGTAAAATCAGTAATAATCTCAGGTTCAACATCAAGAATATTTTGACTTTCCCAGTTGGACTCACATTCTAACTCAGTAAATTATTTCCCAAATACTTGTAACCGAATTAAAATTTTTCTATCCTATTTATGACTTCTCCTGAAATACCCCGCAAATCACCCAGTCAAGCGATCGCTGCCAGAATTTTTCACGCTGGCAATGTCATCAGTTTATTTATTATGATCACCAGCGGCTTGCAAATTTACAATGCAAATCCTGTCTTTGGTGGGCGTGGTGGATTAAGTATTTTTCCCCTCTTTACTTTAGGTGGTTGGTTGGCTGGAGGCAGACATTGGCATTTTGCAGCCATGTGGCTATTTTCTATAAATCTGTTTTGCTATGGAATTTATATTTTTGTTACCCAACGCTGGAAAAAAAGATTTGTTAGCGACAAAGATATCAAGGCATTACAAAAAACTCAGAATCACCAACGTTTAAACTATGCTTGGCATCGAATTATTTATACAGCCATCATTCCTATTTTATTACTAGCAATATTTACAGGTATAGGAATGTATAAACCTGCTCAATTTTCTTGGATAGTTGATATTTTTGGCAGTTGGCAAGCATTAAGAATTGTCCACTTTGCTTCTGTACCGATAGTGGTAGTATTTGTCTGGTTTCATTGGCGGTTAGGGCAGAATGTAGGCGGCAATGCCTTAACAAAATCTATGTTTTGATAAAAAAAACTAGCAGCATTGAGGAATTAAAATGAATAATCATGAATTTGCACGGAGAAAGTTTTTACAAATTTCCGGTTTGTCGAGTATGAGTTTATTACTGGGTGGTTGTGGTACACCCATGTTTGCAGATTTTGTAGGTAAACTTTCTGAACCTCTCAATCAGAAATTTGAAGAGTTAATATTTCAACCTCAAAAGCCAGTTCCAGAATTTTTACCTAGTCAAATTGAACCAAGTCAATTAATAATTAATAGCTTTAAATCTACACCAATTATTGATTTAGAAAAATATCGTTTAATTATAGATGGTGAAGTAAATCATCCTCTGAGTTTGAGTATGGCAGATATTCAAGCCTTACCTCTCACTTCCATGATTATTCGTCATGTTTGTGTAGAAGGTTGGGCAGCAATTGTGCAATGGGGTGGCATTCGTTTGCGGGAAATTATCGCCCTTTCTCAACCTAAATCTCAGGTTAAATATGCCTATTTTAAATCAGCAGATGGTTATTATGAAAGTTGGGATATCGCTTCAGCTTTACACCCACAAACCCTATTAGCTTATCAAAAAAATGGTGCAGCTTTGCCTGTGGAAAATGGTGCGCCTTTGCGATTAGCTTCACCCATTAAACTTGGCTATAAACAAAGTAAATGGGTAACAAGAGTTACCCTCACCAGTAAATTATCAAATGCTAAAGGTTATTGGGAAGATATGGGTTATGAATGGTTCGCCGGATTGTAAATTGAAGAAGGAGTCAAGAGGTAGGGGCGCAGGGCCTGCGCCCATTCAGGAGTATGGCTAACGCCACGCTGCACCCATTCAGGAGTTCAGGAGAAAGAAAATTATCCAATAACCAATTACCTTATTTTTTTACTAAAATATAGGCATTTGTATATTCAGGTAATTTTTGAATATATTGTTCAAAATCTTTTTCACTAGCAAAAGTTCCTGCTAGGAAATCAAGTTGATAAAGGTTGGGTAAAAATGCCCCACCTGTATCGGCAATTACGCCCATTTTTAACCGTTTTTGATTGTCTTCAGTGACAATTATTCTGCCTAAACCAATGTTTAGCACATCTCCTGCAAATGTTACTCCTGGTTTGATGGATATTTTAGCATCTATTTTATATCCATAACCTTTAATTGCATCAACTTCTTGAAAATACCAATAACGCTTTTGTGCAGTGGCTTTTAGACCTCGAATATAGGACATTCCATTATTTTTGTCTACGTTTAAAAACTCTTTAGTTCCATCAGTAAAATTAACTAAAACAGTTCCCTGCATTAGTGCTGCCTCTAAACCATTGCGAGTTAAATAAGCAATAGGTTTAACTTTGCCAAATTCCTTACCTCCAGGTTCATAAATACCTGATAGAACATCTTGTTTTGTATATTGAGTGTAAAATTTATTTTGACTTAATTCTTCCTTAATAGCATAAATTGGTGTATTGTATTTAGAAGTTTTTTGTCGAGAACCGGGATGAATAAAAGCTGCATATTTAGTAATTCTTAATTTTTTCTGTTGGGGATTTTCTGGGTTATGGGCAGACCATTTAATTACGCGAAAATTGGCGTTAATAAAGTTAGGATCTTGTAACCGAGTTGTCCGCTTATTAGAAATATCTTCTTCTAAGACGACAATCATAAAATCTAATGTTTTTAGAATATCTTTAACGGTAACTCCTTGAGTTACTAAGATACCTGTGCGTTGAATATCGGGATCTTCTTGAGAGTATTGTTGAAAGTATTTTCTAGTATTGGTGAGTACGGTTAATAAGTCAGCCTGATTGAAATTTATGGGATTATTTGGTAATTTTCCTGCTGTCAATACTTGATTAGAATTAATACTATATTGATATTTTTGCCATTCATTAATAACTGAATAAAATGTGGACTTTTCATTATTTTTGGCATTTATATTAGATGGTTTTGGCGTAGGTAAATTATCAGAAGATACTTGAATTGGAGGATTTCCTATTTGGGATAATGATACATTTTTAACAATTTGTTGCTGTTGAATTGGTTGCTTGTTAGTGAAGACAATTACTAATAAAGCAGCAATAAATACTGTAATTTTGAATTTTTGATTAAATAGAATACGCATAATTCATGAAGACCAACAACGATTATGCCCCATTTTAGCATTCTCAGAAATGTTGACAATGGGAAATATGCCCAATTATGATGATTAATCATTCATTTCTTTTAAGGTAGCTAATGCTGAAGGTGATAAACGACTAAGATAGCGGAATATCCAATATTTAACTATAGTGTCTAAAATTACAGGAAATGTGGCAATAAACATAAAGATATAATTCCTATTTGCTGGTAAACCTAAGTGTTCTGTAAATCCTTCCAGAATTACTTCCCAACCATGGGGTGAGTGAAAGCCGACAAATACATCTGTAGATAGGATAATTAAAAAAGCTTTAGCACTATCGCTTAAGCCATAAACAACTTGATCTATAAAGTGTTGAAGAGAAATAATATCTTTTGCACTAAAAACAATAACCAATGCAAAAGCAATTAAGGCTATAATATCAGCAAAGATATTACTAATGGCATTGGTACTTTTATGTTGAAATTCTGCTGCTAGTTCTATGGCTTTGGCTTTAATCTTGGATTCTCGATTTTCTGGAGAAATTTTAGTTTCTGAATCCAGTAAACTTTCAAACTTTAATTTTGCTGTAAATATTTTTAATTCATGAAAGGCTTTTTCTTCCATTTCTTGATTAAGAAAAATTTGCCCGGAGTGATCGTTTCTCAGATTTTCTACTATGGGAAGAATAAACAGCCGTTTGGATAGGTGATGAGTTAGCAGGGGAATTATTATCAATAATAATAAGAATTTGACGGCTATAGTTGTCCTCTGTCTGGATATTTGATATTTTTTAATAAATTCTTGATCTGCATTTGGAGATATATCACTGAGAATTTTCTGGAATGTTTTCCCGATTGATTTGGGAAATATGCCCGTTTTTAAGAATATAAATGGTTGTGAGGAAACATCTTGATTAGATCGTGATGATTTTTTCATAGTTAGGATAAATCAGAGGTTAGATGTAGCCATGATCAATGCCTACAACTATAACAATTAAAAAGGTTGATGTTCAACTATAAAATCAATACCATTTTATTGTAGTGTATTACCAGTTTGATCTAATTTAACTGAGAGGGTGGTTGAAAATTTAGAACAATGGTAAAAACAACTCTCAGTATAGGCTAAAGGCGTGATTTTTCAAAAAATCTTAATATATTTTCCTAATTGAAGTAGGATGG
The DNA here is from genome assembly GCF_017355725.1 of Anabaena sp. 54. NCBI lineage: Bacteria > Bacillati > Cyanobacteriota > Cyanophyceae > Nostocales > Nostocaceae > Anabaena > Anabaena sp. 54. The sequence continues at coordinate 22,123 of NZ_JAAVWA010000012.1, read as the reverse complement.
CTATATTTAGTGTAAAAATATTCCTACTGAAAACTTGCTGCAAAAGAAAAATTATGACTATGTATCCTAACCTCAACCGGGCATTTTCTCATCCTGTGCTAAAAGTAATTAGCGGTTTGAATAACTTCAATGCTGCTAGTGTGGCTGCGACTGTAAAAGCGGCTGATTTGGGTGGTGCGACTTTTGTGGATATTGCTGCTGATGTAGATTTGGTAAGATTGGCGAAAAGCTTGACTAAATTACCTATTTGTGTATCTGCGGTTGAACCAGAGAAGTTTGTCACTGCTGTGGCTGCTGGCGCTGATTTGATTGAAATTGGTAATTTTGATTCTTTCTATGCCCAAGGACGCAGATTTGAAGCTGCTGAGGTTTTGGAACTAACTCGCCAAACCCGTGCCTTGCTGCCAGAAATTACCCTATCTGTAACTGTTCCCCATATTCTTACCTTAGACCAACAGGTACAATTGGCTGAAGATTTGGTGAAAGCGGGTGCTGATATTATTCAAACTGAAGGTGGTACTAGCAGCAATCCCATTCACTCCGGTACTTTGGGTTTAATTGAAAAGGCTGCTCCTACTTTAGCCGCTGCTTATGAAATTGCTCGTGCAGTTTCTGTGCCTGTACTGTGTGCTTCTGGTATTTCTAATGTTACTGCACCTCTAGCGATCGCCTCTGGTGCATCTGGTGTTGGTGTCGGTTCTGCTATTAACCAACTCAATAGCGAAATCGCCATGATTGCTGCTGTGCGTAGTTTAGTAGAAGCTTTAGCGACTGCAAATACTCGCACATTTGCTTAAGAAGTAAAAGGCAAGAGGCAAGAGGCAAGAGGCAAGAGGCAAGAGGCAAGAGGCAAGAGGCAAGAGGCAAGAGGCAAGAGTAAAGAGTAAAGATATTCTCCGCTGCCCCCCTGCCCCCTGCTTCTTCTCACCCCGACAATTCAAGATAAACAATTTTTCAACGTATCAATGACTTTATCTTGTTGTTCTTGCTCCAATTCGGGGAACATGGGTAAAGATAAAACCTCTTGACTTGCTTGCTCTGCTGCTGGTAATTGTCCTAGTTGATAACCTAAATTTTTATACACTGGCTGCAAATGTAAGGGTAAGGGATAGTAAATCATGGAATTAACCCCCTGTTCCTGCATTTGATTTTTTACGGAATCTCGATATTTACCACTGGCACCATTACGTCTTTCTCCAGAAATCCGAATAGTGTATTGATTCCAAACACCAACTCCCCCAGGAAATTCTTGGGGGACAATAATATCAGAAACTTGGCTGAGTTGTTGGTAATAATAATCAGCGATTTGCTTACGTCTAGAGTTCCAAAGATCAAGATAGCGCAGTTTAATTTGCAGAATTACGGCTTGAATGGCATCTAAACGACTGTTGACACCGATTTCCTCATGAATATATCTTACTTTACTCCCATGTTCTCGCAAAACTCGTAGTTGAGTAGCGATCGCTGGATCATTCGTGGTAATTGCCCCACCATCACCGCAACCACCAAGATTTTTGGTAGGGTAGAAACTAAAACAACCAATATGTCCAATACTCCCAACTTTTTGATTTTCCCAACTTGCACCGGTAGCCTGAGCGCAATCTTCAATTACTCTTAAATTATGAGCTTTGGCAATCTCCATTAATCCTGTCATATCCACAGGGAGTCCAAATAAATGCACTGGCATGATTGCCTTGGTTTTCGATGTAATCGCTGCTGCTACTTTTTCTACATCTAAGTTAAATGTAGTCGCATCAATATCTACAAATACTGGTATCGCCCCGACAGCGCTGATAACTTCCGTTGTCGCAAAAAAAGTAAAGGGTGTGGTAATAACTTCATCACCTGCCCCAATTCCTAAAGCGCGTAATGCTAAAAATAGAGCATCAGTACCAGAGTTACAAGCTACGCATTCACTGACACCATGATAATCTGCAAATTGTTGTTCAAAATCTGTAACTGCTGGACCACCAATATAACGCCCAGAAGCCAGAACCGCCAAGACAGCAGCACTTACCTCAGTTTCAATGGTGGCATATTGTTGTTTAATATCAAAGGCGGGAATCGAATTTACACTTTTAATCATGAGTTTTTATTTGTAAAGGAGTCAGGAGTAAGAAGTCAGGAGTCAGGAGTCAGAAAGAAGATTTTTCCCTTCCCTCTCCTGCGACAACCCGATTTAATTTTTTCAACTACTTATGCTAAAGTTTTCAATCGTTAAGAGGTAGATAAATTATGCCAGAGCTAATCAAGTTAGATATGGTAGATTTGGCTTTAGCGATGGGTTTAATGGCGATCGCCATTGGCATATCGGCATGGGAGAAATTAGGACTAGAATTAAATTTAAGCGTAGCTACTGGTAGAACTATCCTCCAACTACTTGTACTAGGATACATTTTCGACTTCATTTTTGCCGTTAACAATGTTTGGGCAGTAGTGGGAATTTTAGCAATAATTCTGACAATTACGGCAATTATTACTCGCAACCGCATCAGTCAAAAAATTCCACAAGTCTTACCTTTAGCTGGAAGTGCGATTTTTGTCAGCACCTCCTTAACATTGCTTTACACCAATTTTTTGATTATTCAACCAGAAAGATGGTATGAACCACGTTATATCATTCCTTTAGCTGGTATATTGCTGAGTAATGCCATGAATGCAGCCGCAATAGCCGGAGAACGTTTAGTTAGTAGTATCAACCAATTTCCCACAGAAATAGAAACCCATTTAAGTCTGGGTGCAACACCTGAACAGGCAATTAAGCCATACCGCAAAGAAGCGATTCGTGCTGCAATTATGCCGACTTTGAATCAAATGATGTTGATCGGTATGGTGACAATACCAACCTTCACCAATGGACAATTATTAGCCGGTATCACACCGCTAGAGGCTGTATCCTATGAGATTTTAATTATTTTTATGGTAGCTGTCACCAATTTGTTAACAACTATTTTAATTACCAAGGGTTTATGTCGGCAGTTTTTTAATTCTGCCATGCAGTTGGTTAGGTAATGGGTGATTGGCGAATAATTCTTGGTCAACAATTCGCAATATTACTGGAAGCTGAAGGTAAGTAAGGTTAAAATTACAAGCAATGTCTAAATCTGAAGTAGAACTATGAAGACGGCTGAAAAACTGGCTGCTGGTTGGCTACTCACACTTGGATTCATGTTTTTGGCAATATCAGTTTCAGAAATCATAGATAAATCAGCGCAATCAGGAGTAATAGTATATCCGGTGGAGGGGGAACAGGTATTTTCTGCTCCCAATGCGGTTCAGAATAGCAAAGATACTATTGTAGGCGGAATAATTTTTGGTGTTCCTAGCGCGATATTGGGGAGTTGGTTAGCATTAGGTTTGTATAAACAAAGTCAACAAGAGAAAAAAGCCTTAAAACAACAAAACAGCGAACAATTGCAAGCCCAATTTTATCAAATGTTACTACAAAATCAAGGAAGAGTAACTTTGTTAAGTTTTGCCATGCAGTCCCAATTACCGGCAGCGGAAGCTAAACAATATTTAGATAAGAAAGCTAAAGAATTTAATGCGAATTTTCAAGTAACTGAAGAAGGGGCTGTATCATATCATTTTGATGTTTAATAGGTCAGATGACACAGTTTTTCTTAACTATAGCCGCCATTTTTGGCGGTTTATCTGTTGCTGGTGGTGCCTTTGGCGCTCATGCTTTGCGGGAAAAAATTAGCGATGCCTTCGGCGAGCGCAGCTATCGCTCTTTAGAAATATTTGACACTGGCGCTCGTTATCAAATGTATCACGCTCTGGCGCTTTTGTTAGTCGCCATCCTCATGAGTCGTTTAGAAAGTCCCCCGACGACGCTTTTAGTTAGTGGTTGGTTATTTATAATTGGTGTGGTAATTTTTTCCGGCAGCTTATATGCTATCAGTTTAACGGGTATTAAGTCTTTAGGCGCAGTTGCCCCATTAGGAGGATTGGCATTAATGCTGGGTTGGGCTGCTTTAGCTGTAGCTGGTGCAACTATCAAGTTTTAATCCGTAGTAAATGGGAAATGGAGTCTAAATTATCACTCAAATTACCCCAATTTCTCCTGCCCGTTACCTTTTCTATCTTAATAGATTGAAAAATAGTATCGTCAGTTGGTGACATCAAGTAGGTAAAATATTACCGCAGTCTTAATAAAAAAGGTGTAGCCAGCACGTGAAGATATTTGTATATCACACTCCCGAATTGACCCCAACTGATACAGTTCCAGAATGTGCGATCGCCGTTGATGTTCTGCGAGCAACTAGTACAATGGCTACGGTTTTAGCCGCTGGGGGCGAAGCTGTGCAAGTTTTCAGTGATTTAAATCAACTCATGGAAGTAAGTGAAAAATGGCCTCCAGAAAAGCGACTCAGGGCTGGAGAACGGGGTGGAGCTAAAGTAGCTGGTTTTGAGTTGGGTAACTCACCCTTAGATTGCACACCAGAATTAGTTGCCGGCAAAAGGTTATTTATTAGTACCACCAATGGGACAAGGGCTTTGCAACGGATACAAAATGCCCCCATTGTCCTGGCAGCAGCTTTGATTAATCGGGCAGCCGTAGTTAAATTTCTGTTAGAACAGCAACCGGAAACTGTCTGGATTGTGGGTTCTGGTTGGGAGGGAAGTTATTCCTTAGAGGATACAGTATGTGCAGGGGCGATCGCTCATAGTATTTGCCAACAAACTAATTGTTCCCTCGCAGAAATCGGTGGTAATGATGAGACGATTAGTGCGATCGCTCTTTACTCCCAATGGCAAAATGACCTATTAGGACTACTGCATCAAGCTAGTCATGGTCAACGCTTATTACGTTTAGAATGTTTAGAAGATCTGAAATATTGTTCCCAAACTGATACTTTAGATATTTTACCGATTCAGCAAGAACCAGGAGTATTAAAAAGTCAAAACAACTAACAAGTCAGGAGGTAGGGGCGCAGGGCCTGCGCCCAGTCAGGATTCAGGAGAAAGAAAGGAGAAAATTTCTTCCCCTCTCTCTTCTTTGGCAAATCAAACATAATAATCAGAAATTTTCATCCTGATAATCCTGAAATCCTGGACATCCTGATTCAGACAATTAATCCTGAAATCCTGGACATCCTGATTCAGACAAAGACACACCCAACCACCCGGCAAAATTCTCCATTTGTGTGAAAGAAGGATTTTCTACAACTTTAAGTTGATACTTGCCAGGAATTGATGCAGCTAGAGTAACAGAATAAGTCCGCAATTCATCTTGATGAAAAACAGTAACTTGAATAGAATCATCCGCTCGATAATCCTTCAAGCGTTCATTTAACTGATTTCCCACCCTAATACTATCAATCGCTAATAATTCATCTCCAGCATCAATTCCCGCAAATTGTGCCGGTGAACCCGCTTCCACAAACTTAATTATCTCCCGTCCATTTTCAGTATTTATCCTCACACCCAAATAAGGTTCTTCATTCTTTTCCTCAACTAATTGCAAACCAAAAGGTTGCAAATATTGATTAAAAGGTAAATCGTCCAAACCATGAAGATAGCGTTGAAAGAAATCTCTTAAATCCATACCCGCTACAGACTCAATCACACCCTCTAATTCTTCGGGAGTATAACCAACTTCATCCTTTCCAAACTCCTCCCACATTTGCCGCATTACATCATCCAAAGAACGCTGATTCCCATGATGAACGCGAATTAATAAATCTAATAACAGTGATACCATTTCCCCTTTGATATAATAGGAGATTTGGGAATTACCACTATTAGCATCTGGACGATAAAGTTTAATCCAAGCATCGAAACTTGACTCCGCCAAAGGTTGTACCTTGCGTCCTGGAGTCATTAAATATCTAGTAATTTCCTTACTCAAATAATTCAAATATGCCTTGGTATTATAAATACCCGCCCGTAAAGGAATAATTAAATCATAATAACTGGTTGTTCCCTCGCAAAACCACAAAGATGGTGTATAATTTTCCTGATCATAATCAAACACTTCCAAACCCAAAGGCCGAATTCTTTTAACATTCCATAAATGAAAGAATTCATGGGCTACCAATTGCAAAAACGGCTCATACTTATCCAGATTCTGAAATCCAAACCTTTGATAAATTAAAGAACAAGAATTTTTATGTTCTAAACCACCAAAACCCTGTTGAAGCAAATGCAGCAAAAATACATATCTATCATAAGGTAAACCACCAAACATTTGTGATTCTACCTCAATAATTTTTTGGCAATCAGCAATCATTTGCTGTGGTTGAAAATTTCCTTTTCCCCAAACTGCTAATTCATGAGGTTTTCCCAAAACTTCAAAATTGTATAATTGATGAAAACCAATTTCAAAAGGACAATCAACTAAAGTATCAAAATCAGCCGCGACAAAAGTATTTTTTGTTTCTGCAAATATTGGTAAACCAGTAGTTATTTGCCATTGAGGGTTAGCTGGAATCACCCGGATATATATGGGTAAACTTTCACAACCAGGGATTCTGAAAAATAACGCCGCCCCATTAAAATAACCGTGAGTAGCATCTAAATGATTTGTTCTGACTGTTAATTCATTAGCAAATACCCGATAATGAATAGTTACTTCCGAACTATCACCTTTTTCTACTTGCCAATGATTTTTACTAACTTTATGCCAAGACAAGGGTTTATGATCAGCAAAAGCTGCAAAATCTTGTAAATGTCTCTCATATTCCCGTACTAAATATGAACCAGGAGTCCACACAGGCATTTTTAAATCAAGAACTGCCGATGGATAGTTGACAATGTGTAAAGTCACCTCAAACAGATGGGTTTCTGGCTGAGACATTCCCACCAAGTAATGAATTTGTGGAGAGAGTTCTGAAATCATTTTGTGTGTTGAGTTTTGAGTTACTTATCCATAATCAACAGTCTATGGTTCATCGTCAAGTCCAGGCATATAAAATTAATAATATGATGTATTTATATGCAAGATTTGGGAAAAAACAAGCCAAGGAGTTACCAATTATGACAGTACCTTATGACGAACTAGTTTTTCAATCACCATATTTAGCTGTAGTGAAAGCAAAACAACTGCTAGAGGAGGGGAAAATTAAAGAAGTTGATAATATTTTAGAGAGTTTAGCCGAGTCTATGGGGCGATCATAAAAAAGAGCAGTAATTAATCAATTAACTCGATTGATACTGCATATAATTAAGTGGAAATGTCAACCGGAAAAACGTAGTGCTAGTTGGGTAATTTCTATTCGTTCAGCTAGGGCAGAAATTAATGCCAGTCAAGAAGAAATGCCAGGTCTCAATCGAGATTTTTTGGAATCAATTTGGGATAAGTGTTTTCTAGCTGCAAAACAGGATGCTAGAGATGAAATGGGCAAAAAACCAGATATTATTGCTTTAAGTTGGGATGAAGTTTTTAACGAAACTTATACACTTTGGGAAGATTAGAAAATTTCTATTTGGTAAAAAATCAGGTTATTTACAGCAGCTATCAGTAGTAAAACAGCCTCACTGCAAGGTTTTGTGATTAAAGGTTGTACCTCATTTACCCACAATATGCTGTATCTTGATTCTTGGCTGTTCCCTCTTTCCCAATCATTACACTTCATTGCGAAATAGGCAGTTAAGTAAAAAATATGATAACTTCTGATCTAGTCTAGTAGTCTGTCAACCCGAAAATGACAGGTGAAGGCAAGCAGGGGGAGAAGAGAGGCAGGGGGGCAGGGGAGGGAAGAACAGAAGTTTTTTCCGATCATTACCCGTCAAAATAAATTTGACGAACTTCTAGTAAAGCAATTACAACTAATTCATCAAGGAGAACTCAGTGGCAATGGAATCAAATGTATTAACGGGCGCAACTGTAGATAACCAAGATATAAGCGAATACGTTGCTCATCTACAACTGCACATGACACTACAAGCTCGCAACTTGGTTCCCAACTTAGTTCCCAACTTCAAACAGACAATTCAAGATAGTCGTCAACAATTACTGCATCAAACCCAAGCGGAATTTGAAAAATTTGCTTCTCGCCAAGGTCTATAGATGTGAACTACCACACACTGACTTCGGTACAGTGTGGGCTTCCCAATTCATCGGGAGTTAGAGATAGGACGTAATTTACCATGACATACTAGACATAGCCAGACATTCGTGGTATGATAGGACAAGCAACAAACCTAGTTCTATCAGATGACAGACCCAAATCTTTCTCTGGTAACACTTACCTATCAGCTTGGTTTTCGCTTACGGTATTGGTGGTCAATAGCCTACGATTTTACCACAAAATTTTGGGGATTAGAACTGTTTAATCACAAGCGACAGAGCAGGGAACTGGCAACGCATTCGGTGGGTGTCGTAACTCAAATAACGGCTACCATGAGAGTAAACTCAGGGTGGTCTGGTCAGTACGGCTTGCTTGATTACTCTTGCAAGCCCAGTCACTTTAGGGCTGGGTTACTGACCCATCTAAATAGGGCTTGCTGATAGCGTAGCGTGGCGTTAGCCATATAAACCTAAAACCCTACGCATGAAGAGTTTTATCTATATAAAAGGTAAACGAGGTGCAAGAAAAATATGATCCTAGCATCAAAAATCGCTCAATTTTCCAGACTTGATATTACTTCTAACTTCTTCTAAGGGAACACCAAAAAATAAATTACCCAATTTTGTGGGATGGGCATCCTGCCCTTCCTTGATGGTTAGCGGGCAAGATGCCCGCACCACAAGAAATTTTTGGGTATTTTTTTAATTGGAAGTCCCTAAATCCTCCTGATAGCGCAGCGTGGCGTTAGCCATACTCCTGGTAGCGCAGCGTGGCGTTAGCCATGCTCCTGAACTTCTGAACTCCTGAACTTACGGTGAATAGTTAAGAGTATTTTTAGTAGAATTACCATAGAATAGAAGCAGACATTGTGGTTTTCACCCCAAAGGTATACTCACAATTTCTGCTTTTTATATTTTTTTACTCATTTAGTTAAGAAAATCACTCTTGGGAAGCAAGACCTAAGAGCAAAAAGCCATTAAAATGATTGCAGTATTAGATCACCAATCATATTTTGTAAAGGTTAAATGGCGGCTTGAATCAAAATGACTTCACTACTCCCTCGAAACCTCAGCGTTGTTATCCGACCAGTCCAGCATAGGGATTTGGAAGGAATTGATCGCTTAACTCAAGAATCATTGTCCCATCTTTCTTCCCAAGAAACTGATGCGGCGATGCGGCAAATGCAATGGTTAAAACACTGGTATGGGTTACTCAAATTCTTAAGTTGGTTTCCTAATCCTTTACAGTACCGTTTCTGGGTCTATGTTGCCGAACAGGGAAGGATACTACTGGGAATGATTCAAGTCTCGCCTTTTAACCGAACTCGCAGCACTTGGCGAATTGATCGGGTGATGTTAGCGGGAACTGGCGATCGCCTGGGAGTAGGTTCACAACTACTGCGCCATTGCTTTGAATCTATTTTAGAAGCACGGACGTGGATATTAGAAGTTAATATTAATGACGTTGATGCCTTAGCACTGTATCGCCACAATGGATTTCAACGGCTGGCAGAAATGACATACTGGGAAATTAGTCCCCAGTTATTAGCAGAATTAATTCAAACCGAGCCAGATTTACCCAACCTCTTACCAGTCAGTAATGCTGATGCTCCCTTACTATATCAACTAGATACAGCATCAATGCCACCCCTGGTACGGCAAGTATTTGACCGGCACACCCACGATTTTAAAACCACTTTGTTTGGTGCTATTGGTGATGCCCTCAAGCAGTGGATGACAAAAACCGAAGTTGTTAGTGGTTACGTCTTTGAACCCCAGCGGAAAGCAGCCATTGGTTATTTTCAGGTGCAACTTGATCGCACAGGGACAAAACCCCATATCGCCACACTGACAGTTCATCCTGCCTATACTTGGTTGTATCCTGAACTATTATCTCAATTAGCCCGTATCGCCCAAGATTTCCCCCAACAGGGATTACAATTAGCTTCCTCCGACTATCAACCAGAAAGAGAAGAATATTTAGAGCGAATTGGGGCTAAACGCCAAGAACATACCCTAATCATGTCTCGTTCCGTCTGGCATAAACTACGAGAATCGAAATTTGTCTCCCTAGAAGGGATTCAGTGGCAGGAAATGTTACAAGGACTGCAACCAACCCGGAAGCCTATTCCTGGGGGGATGTCATGGATGCCGCAACCACAGCAGGTACAGCCAGAAAGAGCTACACCAGTTCAGTCGGAAATTGTAGCTTTCAATCATCAAAACCCTAATATGATAGACACACCTTGTCCATCAGATTCAGCTACAGATGAACCCTATGAGCAACAATAGCGTGATCTCCCAACAGCCATCAAAATCATTTATTTCCGCGTTGGGTGTGGATGTTGGTAGTAAACGCATTGGTTTAGCTGGGTGTGATGGCACAGGATTAATTGCTACGGGTATAACCACAATTGAGCGTAAGTCTTTTGTCGAAGATGTCGAGAAAATTCAGCAAATAGTCAATGAGCGACAAGTACAAATTCTCATTGTTGGTTTACCTTATTCAATGGATGGTTCTATCGGTTTTCAAGCCCGTCATGTCCAAAAATTTGCGGCTAGATTAGCAGAAGCACTGAAACTTCCTTTGGAATATATGGATGAAAGATTAACTTCTTATCAAGCAGAACAACTGCTAATAGCTGAAAATCGCTCTCCATCAAGAAATAAGGGTTTAATTGACCGTAAGGCTGCTGCATTGATTTTACAACAGTGGCTAGATGCTAGACGTAGTTCAGCAATGCGATCGGTAACATTTGCTGATGAGTGATCCCTTTTAACATGGTATTCTAAAAACTATTACTTCTATCTCTGAATTTATGGTTGACATCGGCTGTCATTTAGCGGTTCAATGATTTCCATATATAAGAGTATTGTTACAGTTACATAATTCAGCTATGTATTCATCTCCACTTCCTGAAGACAATGATCACGATTCCGAAAGTTCTCTGATTTTAACAGATGAGCTAAAACGAACACTAGAATGTTACATCGAGCATACCCTCGATGTAGAGGGAGAAAAATATGTTCTCCTTCTTCCTGTAGATTCACCAATAGAAATTTTTGCTTGGCAAGCCGATGGCGACGAAGAAGAAGCCGTTTTGGTGGAAGATGATGAAATCATAGACCAAATTTTCGGCACTGCTCAAGCTGTGCTTTCCGAGCAAAATCTAATTCTCAAGAATACTGCTTATGCTTTGACTGTAGCAGGTGAGTTACCTCCTGAAGATGAATCGAAATTCTTTACTTTAGAAATCGAAGATGAAGAAAATGGTTTAGAACCAGAGCAACTAATGGAAATTGCCACTTTTTATCATGATGAACAGGAGTATGCAATTTATACTCCCCTCGACCCCTTGCTCTTTTTTGCCAGAATTACGAAAACAGGTGAACCAGAATTACTTTCTCCTGAAGAGTTCCGTAAATTTCAACCCCTCTTAGAAGAACATCTTTTTAACGAAGTTGAGTAATTGGTAATTGGTAATTGGTAATTGGTAATTTAATTACTCTTGCCTTTTGCCTTTTGCCTTATTCAAAAATCTAAATTTAATTAGGGTTTGCTTAATAAATCTAAACCTCAAATTTTTTTTCTTCCTTTCTGACTCCTGAATCCTGACTGGGCGCAAGCCCTTCACAAAAAATTATGACTCGCAACCATCTATTAGAGCCTAACTTGATTTTAGCAGGTTCAGTTTTGACGCTGACACCAGATGTTATCCGACAATATGGGCTGAAAGGGCTAGTATTAGATGTGGATGAAACTTTAGTACCGATGACAACAAGTTCTACTTTCCCAGAATTGCAAGCATGGATAGAAGAAATTCGGGTTTGTACGACATTGTGGTTAGTTAGTAATAATTTAAGTGAAGCGCGAATTGGTGGCATTGCCCGTTCTCTTAATTTACCTTATTATTTGGGTGCGGCTAAACCTTCCCGACGGAAAATTCGGGCGGCGTTGCAGGAGATGAATTTACCTGTACATCAAGTGGGGATGGTAGGCGATCGCTTGTTTACAGATGTTTTAGCTGGTAATCGCTTGGGAATGTTTACAATTTTAGTTGAACCAATTATCCATCCCGATTTTACAGCCCTCCGTTCCCATCCTATCCGTAATATTGAAGTTTGGATATCAGAGATATTGGGTGCATCTATTACAGGTAAAGCTATTAAACATTAAAAATTGGGCGTTGCATAATTGAAGTATGAATTTATCCTCACGCAAAGGCGCAAAGGCGCAAAGGTAAGAGGTTTAAAAACATCTTTTTTTTGACTGAAGCTCTAAACTCAGCAACTTTTGTTTCTTATCTGTTCCCTTCTTTTATAACTTACCAGTTCCGTAACTGTACTCGTACTCAATTAAAATCACGAAAATAGCAGCCAGTCAAGCAGTTATTCATAAAAAATTTGTACCAGTTTTGTAAGTGGCACAAACTTGTAGAGACGACCGCCGTTTTTATCTAACTCCGCTGCCAAATTTTAATTGTTTTGTCCAAACTCCCACTGACTAACATTTCTCCAGAAGCAGTAAAGGATAAAGCTGTGACTGTATTAGCATGACCGGCAAATGTCCCTAATAATTCCCCAGATTGTAAATGCCACAATTTGATAGTTTTATCAGCACTACCACTAGCAATAATTTGTTCATCAGGACTTAAAGCAACTGTATTCACACTATCTCGATGTCCTTTGAGAGTGTGAACTAATTCCCCAGTAGCTAAATTCCAAACTCGAATAGTTTGATCTTGACTACCACTGACTAAAAATTTAGCATCAGCACTCATGGCTAGGGAACTAACAATATGAGAATGACCCATCAGGGTGTATATTGGTTGTGTATCTGGCAAATTTTTCTGATTGAGTGTTGAGGATGTTTCCCAAACTTTGATCTTCCGATAGCTACCTGTAATCAAAATTTTCCCATCTTGACTTAACACCATTGAATGGGCTGCTGTATCGTCTAAAGATAGAGTATTTTCGACTTGGCGATCGCGCAAGTTCCAAAACAAAATCTGGCGATCATGACCACCAGTTGCTAACATCTTACCATCAGGTGTAAACGCCACACAACGGACATCTCCATGATGTTTATGGAGAATATCAATTAGATCCAACGCCCCAGTATGCCAAATTTTAACGGTGGAATCTGCACCTACACTTACTAATGTTTGTCCATCGGTGCTAAAAGCCAGGGAATTAACCTCATCTACGTTGGCAGAAATAACCCAAGGATATTCTGATAATGTCTCGATTAATTCACCTTTTGATAAGTCCCATAATTTTGTTTCTCCCCTGCTACCACTAGCTAACATCGGGATTGTTTTCACATTTTTAGTTCCGGCATCTTGGACTACTAAAGTTTTGATAGCATAGGCTAAACAGTTAATACCTTTGGTATGTCCTTTTAATGTTTGCCAGCATTCCCAATCACCAACAATCTTCTTTTTGGGATGTTCTGGTGGTAAGGTTTGAATGGTTTCTACCATCATTTTCTCATCATTTATTGGCACATCATCTGGTTTACCACCCAGAGACTGTAAATACCAATTTAATCCTCCTGCATACAATAGGCTACTGGGAGTTAGATAAGTCTTTGAGTCTGAAAAATCTAGTTGATTTGTCGGTAAAAAACCAGTAATCACTGTTTGTTTGTGGTATCCTGACTGGGTATTTCCTGGATAAAACAAACACAAGAAAATCAATACTTGGTGGTTATTGATATCTTCTTGACTAACAGACCAACGAATTTTATCTTTTTTAATGCCATTAAAACTTTCTCCATCTGCTACGTGAATTTGAATACTTACTTTTGGGTTATTTGCTAACAAATAAGTAAACTTACTTTCACCGCGTAAATTTCCCTCATCATCCAAACCCATATTTTCTAAAGTGTCTTGTGGCACTTTTCTCACTAATTTTCCTAACCGTTCCGTAATCATCCAATCAACAATTTGTTCACGGACAAGATAATCTTCTGCTTGGCGTTGAAAATAAGTCGGAAAGGGAATGATCCAATCAGGATATTCCGGATATTCAGGTGGTATCGGTGGAGGGTTTTTGGCGAGGATTTCAGCTTGCTGACGAGAACATTCAAGAATTTTCGTTAATGAATCCCCCGCAAATGCCATTACCTCACTGTGATAACCTTTAACTCGACTTTCTAAAAGAGAAAGATCCGCCGTTTTCGGTTTTTTCACCCGGTTTAAGAAGTCAGTTTGTTGCGCTTTTAGTAAACTAATCCAATTCATCTGCATGATAGTGGCACACCATTGCATACCCAAGATAACTTATACTAATGGAATAATTACTCAATTTATAACTTCAGCCAAAATTTAGTAATCATTACAGTCTGATGGAATACAAAAACTAGCTAAATTTAATGGTAAACATTAAGCCCTACTGTGATTAAGCACTGCTTAACTTTATATAGCAGTTATTTTTAGGATGCAATACAATCGAGGACGGGAAAACCACGTCCCTACAGGCTTAACGATTTGCTGACTGGATCTCACAAAGAGTGCATACCGCTATATGGTAGGTTATGGGGATTTCGATGATTTCCATAAATTCTAACTAATCTAACTGATAATTTACTGTTTCTATAGAAACACTTCTGGCTAGAAAAATATTCAGAGGGAACAGGAAGCAATAGGGAACAGAAAAAACTCATGTTTAAAAACATGAGATTGAAATAATGACAAGTGGTATCCCGTAATTTTCATCACATTTTTACCCCCCTTTCCCTTTGTAAAGAGGGGTGACAATAAAAATCTAGTACAAAACGGCGTAAATAAACCAACCATTCTAAATCCTCCAAAAGCCTATACTGTCTTCATTTTGACTTTTGACTTTTGACTTCCGCCTTGCGGTACTAGTTCCCTCCCCTTTATAAGGGGAGGGTTAGGGAGGGGTAAAATATTCGATACAGCAATCATGACTTTTTAAACAGACTCTGAGAGAGTTTTTTGGCATCTATCTGATTTTTAAACACTTTCTTATTGATATGTTCAGCATAACTTTATTAAAAAAATAAATACTCTTGTCTATGGTTTGACTATTATAAAAATAGTTATTTTAATTATGGGAAGCATCAATATTTATTATCTACAAAACTTGAATTTTGTCTGGAATCAATTTTAAATTTATGAATCATAAAAAAAACCTAATCTCTTTAGAAAAAATCATCCCTAATAAATTGTTAAATCAGATACAATATATTCATTGTAGTTTAATTTCCTGGTGGATTTTGCATTGGGGAAGTCAGCCCTTGAAATTTTCTGAAAAATCAGCACTGGTTTTTTCTCCTCATCAAGACGATGAAACCTTTGGTTGTGGAGGGATGATTGCCCGTAAAAGAGAACAAGGAATACAAGTAGGTATAACTTTTTTAACTGACGGTAGAGGTTCTCATGGCTTAGATCCACTTATGCAAAATCAAGTTATCCAGATTCGTCAAAAAGAATCTTTGATGGCGTTAAATATTTTGGGAGTAAACCCTTCAGAGATTCATTTTTTAAATCACCAAGATGGCAGTTTAGCTTCTTTGAATATAGAGAAAAGACAACAGATAATTACTGAAATTTCAGAACTACTAAATTTATATCAACCGGGAGAGGTTTATGTGCCTCACCGTAAAGACTGTCATCAAGATCATGAAGCTACTTATAATTTAGTGAAAGAGGCAATTATCCAATCGCAAATTCATACAGAAATACTTCAATATCCTATTTGGGTATTTTGGCGATCGCCATTATTTATTCTGTTGAAGTTACAAGACATTGCAGCGGCTTATCGCTTATCAGTAACATCAGTAAAAGAGAAAAAACAAAAAGCTATTGCTGCCTATTCTTCACAGATTGAGATGTTACCTCGGGGATTTATTAACCGATTTTTATATTCGGAAGAAATATTTTTTAAATCCGAGTAAGGTAGGGACAGGGAAAACGCATCTGAAGATTTGCTATAAATAATTACAGTGGAGAAAATTTAAATGCGGATTCTACATATTACTAATCATGTTCAAAAAATCGGTAATGGAATTGTTAATGTTGCTGTAGATTTAGCTTGTTTACAAGCAGAAAGTGGTCTGGATATTGCTGTAGCTTCTGCTGGTGGAGAATATGAAAAATTATTAGCAGATCACGGTGTTGAACATTTTCATTTAAATCAATGTCGGACACCATTAAATCTGATTAAAGCTGCTTGGCATTATCGCCAAATTATTAAAGATTTTCAACCGGATATTGTTCATGTACACATGATGACAGGAGCGATTTTAGCAGGTATTTTTCGCAAGAATCGAGAATATCATTTAGTTTCTACTGTCCATAATGAGTTTCAACATAGTGCTATCCTCATGGGGTTAGCTGATCAGGTAATTGCAGTTAGTAAAGCAGTGGCTAATTCAATGATTAAACGGGGTATTCCACCTCAAAAATTGCGCGTGGTTAGTAATGGAACTTTAGGAAGTCCTCGACATAAAAAACTGGCAGATTATCAACCAGTAGAAATGCCACATCCATCTATAACTACTGTGGCTGGGATGTATACCCGCAAAGGTATTTATGAGTTAATTGAGGCATTTAAAATAGTTTCCTCAGACTTTCCGCAAGCACATTTGTATTTGGTAGGAGATGGTCCAGATCGTTCGATATTTGAGGCAATGGTGCAAAATACAGGTGTTAGTAATCGCATTCATTTTGAAGGATTTCAGGCAGAACCGCAACGCTATATGTTAGGAACAGATATCTTTGTTCTGGCTTCACATTGCGAATCTTTTGGCTTAGTGCTAACGGAAGCGCGGGAAGCTGGTTGTGCGATTATAGCCAGTGATGTAGATGGTATTCCTGAGACTTTAGATTATAGTCAAGCGGGGATTTTAGTGCCACCCAAGGATATTCCAGCCTTAGCTAATACTTTGACACAATTATTGAGCGATCGCCAACTTTTAGATCAGTGGAAATTCCGCGCCCAACAAAATTTAGAAAGATTTAGTGCCGCAAGAGTGAATGAAGAAACACTAAGTGTATATCGTGAATTAATGAGAAAAGACAATATCATCAGAGTCATGGAAACCAGAGAATTAGCCAATCTTAATTAACTGCTGTTCGCTAATGTGCATCGCAATTCCTTTCTCGTAATAGGCAGCTTCATTAATAAAGATCGGATAAACAGTAGAATTTCCTTGATAGAAAATTTCTTCTCCTGTGAAAGTCATAAAAATAGGATCACCAGGATGCAAAGGTTCATAATCTTGGAACTGAAGTTGGGGATGAATCATCGCCTGAATTTCCCCTACTTCATTTCTCGGATAATCAATCACACCAATTGATTTATAAACTGTGAGTGTGTTATTTTTTGGTAAATCTTTTCCTTGATTATAGTCTTCAAAATAATCTAAAACACTATAAATAAGTTGTTCAGTTTGTTGAAATAATTCCGCATTTAAAATTCCTTGGGGTACAGCACCAACTTCAATCGCAAAACCTAAATCACACAAAGAACGTAGAAAACCACTACCTTGAGGTTGTTCATGAATATAAACCTTCACAGAAGGATTAACTGCACTCAAAACAGCAGCTAATTTCAGCAGAAAAGGATGCCAATTTCCCAGAATAATACATAATCCCATATTGGCAGTAGTTGTATGTACATCAATAATTGTATCTACAGATTCTTGATTTTCTGGTTGTAATATTTGTTGAATTTCTCTTGCCCTTAATTCTTCGTAACTTGAAATTTTTGAATTTGATAATTTATCTTGATTAAAGCAACGATTCAGATCTGTATCAATATATCTTGTCCGTGCAGCAATAGCTTTAGGATTACCAAGTAATGATAAAGTTTCAAAACTGCCTCGATGAATTAAATGGGGATATTGCTGAAACTTTTTCACCAAGTAAACTCCCGTTAACTCATTACCGTGATTTCCGCCGACAATCGCCACCCGATGAATTTGATTCATAAATACCTCATTTATAAGCAACTTAGCTATGAAAGTGAACACATTCTATCAGTCCATAGCCTTTTGTGCTGAGATGCTGCATAAATAATTTTCTCATAGTCCAGATGCCAATAGCAAGAGGAAGGGAGTATAATTAATGATGATAAATTCTGAGATATTCTTTAAAAACGGCAGAAAGAGTATATAGTTTTTGATCATTTTCTAATTTGGATACTAAAAATCTTCTTGTTAATGATTGTAACCCGTTAATTATATCCATTGATGACAATGATAAAAGTTGTTTTATCTCATCTCTAGATATAGGTTGATCATTTTGACTAATTTTCAATAATATCTCTTTTTCAACTTCAGATAATCTCATCCATATTAAATCAAACAGAGATTTAAAATCTTCTGTTAAAATTAAACTATTTTCTTTGATAAATTCGGCAACTTCACTCTGAAAGACATCTTTAATTAAAATACTGATATATTGTAAATATTTAGGATGACTTTCATATAAGTTAATTAAGTTTAACCAAGTTTCCTCATTTTTTAATCCTTGATTTTTTAATATCTCTGTAGCTGCATTATTTAAACCTGATAATTCTAAACAATGAATCGGATAAAGTTCACTATCTAAAGAAATCATTTCTTGGCATTTTTCCTGACTAATGAGAATTAAACAACTTTGATGTTCAATTTCTGTGATCATTTGGAGGAAGGTTTTATAATCTTGATATTCAGGTTTATATTGTCCTGCAAATTGACAATTAACAAAGATATTTTCTAAATCATCTAAAACAACTAAGCATTTTTTATTTTTAAAGATATTAAATAATTGTTTTAATTTATCATCTATGGTTGCTTTAGCTTCTTGTTGACAAACATTCAATAAATCATCAATAAGTAAATCTAGGGATTTAGGAAATTTTAAACTTCTCCAGATAATAACTTCAAATTGTTGGAGATTTAGATCAACAGATCTTTTCACAAGGGTAGTTTTACCAATTCCAGATAATCCTAACACAGAGATTAAATGAGTGTGTTGATTTAATATCCCATTAGATAAATAATCTAAATCTTTTTTTCTTCCGTAAAAACGAGTAATTTTAGGGGATAGCGTTAAATCATGGTAAGAGGATTTAGATTGTTCTATATTATTATTCTGTTGATAATGATTTGATGTTTGATTATTAGAACACCAATTAATATTATTTTTTTCAAAATTAATAATTCTAGATTTTGTAACTCTTTCTATAGTCCAACAAAAATTAGATTTATTAACATTTTGACCTAAACTTTCAGATAATATTTTAAATAGATTCCTACTTTCATCACCGATATAACCCTCATCATAATCATAAATATTGGCAATTTGTCTATAAGTTTTACCCTGAAATAGTTCCTCAATAATCTTTTTTTGCAGATCATCTAAATGTTTATCAGTCTTAGTAAATACTAAATTATCCACAAATTGTAAAATTTCTGTAACAGTCATAAAACTTAGATGAGTTAATCTTTGTAGCCATTATAACTCAATCTGTTTCCAGATTATCAGGGTTTTTCAGGTATTTTCTTAAAATTTCTTAATAAAACATCAGAGAATATCTCATATTTTCTGGTATGACAAAAAAGTAATTAGGTATAAGAATGATTAATCAGGGTTAATTTAAGCAAAATAATTGCACGAAAACAATGGTTAATCAACTTTATTATGGGGACAATTTAGAAGTTTTAAGACGTTACATAAAAGATGAGTCTGTTGACTTATGTTATATTGATCCTCCTTTTAATTCTAAACGCAACTACAATCAAATTTATAATAATATTGGTGCAGAAGATAAAGCACAAGCTCAAGCATTTATTGATACTTGGGAATGGGATGATCACGCTATTCGGGGAATAGATGAAATTATTACTAATTATCATGGTTTATTTACTCAACAATGTATTGGTTTAATTTCAGGTTTAAGTAATGTCTTAGGAAAGGGAAGTTTACTCGCTTATTTGGTGAGTATGACTTTAAGAATAACAGGAATTCATCGAGTTTTGAAACCTACAGGTAGTTTTTATCTACATTGTGATCCTACGTCTAGTCACTATTTAAAGTTAATATTAGATGCTGTTTTTTGTTCTCAGGGTGGAGATTTTTTGAATGAACTTATTTGGTGTTATCGTGGTGGAGGTTCTCCTAAAAAGGATTTTGGTAGACGACATGATGTAATTTTTAGATATTCAAAAACAAAAGATTACATTTTCAATGCAGATAAAATTAGGATGCCCTATCAAGCGGAAGGAATTGGACGAACTGATGATGCAATGTGGGGAAAACATAAAGGTACTAATAAAGTCTATAAACCTCATCCTCTTGGTAAAATACCTGAAGACTGGTGGTTAATTAATATATTAAATGCTAATGATCCAGAACGTTTAGGTTATCCAACACAGAAACCAGAATCATTACTAGAAAGAATAATTAAAGCCAGTTCTAATGAAAATGATATAATATTAGATGCTTATTGTGGATGTGGTACAACTGTTGCAGTTTGCCAAAAATTAGACCGACAATGGATAGGAATTGATATTACTTATCAAAGTATTAGTTTAATTTTAAAAAGATTAGAAGACAGCTTTGGTAAAGATTTTGTAGATACCATCAAACTTCATGGTATTCCTAAAGATATAGAAAGTGCAATAGCATTAGCAAATAAAGCAGATGATCGCACTCGTAAAGAATTTGAAAAATGGGCAATTTTAACTTATACTAATAATCGAGCCATAATTAACACTAAAAAAGGAGCAGATAAAGGAGTAGATGGAACTGTTTTATTTTATGGTGATAAAGGTGAACTAGAGAAAGTAATTTTTCAAGTTAAATCTGGTAAAGTTAAATCAGGAGATATCCGGGATTTACTAGGAACAATGACGCTAGAAAATGCCAGTATAGCTATATTTATAACCTTAGAAAATCCTACAAAAGATATGTTAAAAACCGCCAAATCCGCTGGCTTTTATCAAAATAAATTCATGACTCATAGTTGTGATAAAGTTCAGATTATTACAATTCAAGATATTATTGAAAACAAACAAAAGTTAAATATTCCCTTAATTAATGAAGTTCTTAAAAGTGCAGAAAAACACAAAGAAGTGAAAGTTAATCAAATAGAATTAGATATTTGATAACTTTTAGTAGGTTGGGTTGACGCAAGGAAACCCAACATTTATTATCTTTATCTTATTGGCGTTTTTTATTCATCTCTATAAAACTCCTCTTAAATAGAATTAATCTCATAATCTGTAATATCTTCTTGTTCAGATTTACTGTAAATGGTTAACAATAAAATGCTGGTTTCTGATTCAAGTAAACAAATTACCCGATAACCAGCACTTTTACCTTTTTGAAGATTAAGTAGGTAAACAGAAAAATTTAAAGGTATATAACGGTATGTAAAGTTGTCTCAATGCGAGATTCTGATTGAGTTTCAGCCATTTTAAAAAATGCAATACCCCTCATTTTTATTTTGTTTACCTACTTACTATTTTTGACTCTAGCTTTATAAATATAAACATCTTCATTAAAACCAGTTAATCTATCTCCTAATAAATTTCCTTTTTGCAATTGTGTAATGAAAGATTGAGTATCAGAACGAATATTTCGGTATTTTTTGGCTAAATGTTTTAAATTTCTCTGATATTCAGGAGTTAAATCAATATTAATTAAAAAAGAATCATTCTGCATCAATTCCTTCCCACATTTTTTCTAAAGGGATTCTTTTTCCTGCTTTTGCTTCTTGTAATGCTGTTTTTAAACTCTCTTTTATTTCCTGAATTGGAGTGTCATCAGGATCAGATTCAATGTCATCTGCTTCTGGTAGGAGAATAATTACCTTAACAATATTAAAACCATCAACTTCTAAAGGATAATCTAAGGTTAATTGTCCCTGTTGAATTTTTCCAGTAACTTCTAAGGCTTTCATAGTTTCTAGCTGCTTTTTGTTTAACTAATTTTGATGAAGAAAATATTTCTATTACATCAATACCTTGTGCATTTCCTGTAGGTTGGGTTAAGCGACAGCGCAACCCAACGCATTTGTTGGGTTTCATGCTAATTGCTCCGCGAACGTTCACGTTCCACAACCCAACCTTGTATCTTAGAGGTATGTTAG
>NZ_JAAVWA010000059.1:0-10196 GCF_017355725.1 Anabaena sp. 54 | reverse complement strand
ACCAATACCACTATCCCCACTTCTACAACCCACACCAACCCCCGCCCCCCCCCCCCCCCCCCCCCCCAACTCCCCCACCTCCCCCAACTCCCCCAACTCCCCCAACTCCCCCAACTCCCCCAACTCCCCCAACTCCCCTGAATTTATGACTTTATCCCTTGGTATTGACTTTGGCACTTCTGGCGCACGGGGTGTGGTAATTGATGAAGAAGGTTGCGTTTTGTCGGAAATGCGTCATTATTGGCTGGTTGAGACTATTGATTGGGTAAAATGTTGGCGAGAGGCTTTATGGAGTCTATTAGGGCAAATTCCGGAGGCTTTAAGGGGGGAAATAGGGGCGATCGCTATTAATGGGACTTCTTCTACTATTTTGCTGACTGATGGGGCTGGAGAGCCTGTAGACGCGCCGCTATTGTACAACGATGGTCGGGGTGCGGCGGCTTTAGAACAGTTGAGTCGGATTGCTCCAGATAATCACACTGTGTTAAGTGCTACATCTAGTCTAGCGAAACTCCTCTGGATGCAAGCATTACCTGATTTTGCAAAAGCCAGATATTTACTACATCAAGCCGATTGGCTGGGGTTTCTTTTGCATGGAGAGTTAGGTATTAGCGATTACCACAACGCTTTGAAGCTAGGTTATGATGTAGAAAAATTGCAATACCCAGAATGGTTGGAACAGTTAGAAATTCCTCTCCAGTTACCACAAGTGTTAACACCGGGAACTGCTATTGGTGAATTACTTCCCAGGATTGCGGCTGATTTTGGCTTTAAAGGCGATTGTTTGGTGGTTGCTGGCACAACAGATAGTATTGCGGCTTTTCTAGCCAGTGGAGCTAAATTTCCGGGGGAAGCGGTAACTTCGCTGGGTTCAACTTTAGTGCTAAAACTTTTAAGTCGTCAAAGAATTGAAGATGCGCGATATGGAATTTATAGCCATCGTTTAGGTGATTTGTGGCTAACTGGAGGTGCTTCTAATACAGGAGGTGCTGTTTTAAAGCATTTTTTCAGCAATGTTGAGTTAGTGAGGTTAAGCGCGGAAATTGATCCAACTCAACCCAGTGAGTTAGATTATTACCCATTATTGAAACCAGGCGATCGCTTTCCCATTAATGATCCCCAATTATTACCCAGACTAGAACCGCGTCCCGATCAAAATAAAGAATTTCTACATGGTTTATTAGAAAGTATGGCGAGAATAGAAACTAGAGGATATGAACTATTACAAAATCTAGGTGCAGATTCTTTAACCCATATTTATACTGCTGGTGGTGGTGCGACTAATTCCGTTTGGACAGCTATTCGTCAACGTTATTCAAAAGTACCAGTTGTTTCATCAATTCATACAGAAGCAGCTTATGGAACAGCACTTTTAGCAATGGGAAAAGTACAGATTTAGTTGAAGATTCAGATCCCCGACTTCTTTAAGAAGTCGGGGATCTTAGTTTATGAACTAACTAACAGCTAATGAATTTTTACTGTAATATTCTGTTTGCGGGTAAATGCTAATAATGGTATTTCCTACTTCAAAAAATGTTCCTGATTGTTCATTTTTAGAAAATTGCAAATGGGGATATTTAGCCGCTAATTCATCAGCAGTTAACGCTGTAGCTGAGATTTTATTTGGTAAGAGTCCTGTCGAACCAATATAAAACACCATAGGAGAAATCTTTTCTTGGTAAATTTGCTCAACATAAGCTACTAACTTTTTATAAGCTGTCGTCATAGCTGCAATTAACTCTTCTCTATTGACAGATTTATGAGCGTGTTGAGTATATAATAATAATGCCAAATTATGCTCACCAACTTTGCCGAGAATTTCTCCTACTTTTCCATTGATATTGATTCCCAGAAAGTCATCGAAAATGGGTTTCATCAAATCATCAACTTTAGTTAGTTTCATTCTTGAAGAAATTGCTTTTTGTCGAAAAGCGATATTTTGATTTAACACCATTTCCAAAGTTGGTTTCAGGAAAATCTCGCCAGTTTCTTGGTCGTAAACTTCATATCTCCGCCCTAAAAACTGGTTAGCAGCATATAATTTACTCAAGTTGAGAATATCCTGATTACCAAACTCAATTTTATGACTAATATGAGAATCAATTGGATCTGAATATTCCTGAGTGGTAGGAAAATTCAGATAGAGATTTTTGGATAAATAATGTTGTTTTAATTCCTCTACTTGGTTACTCACAAATAATTCTGATTGATGACGTAAGCAAGCAGACAGAATGCTCGTAATCACCTTAATTTCTGCTAATTGCGTAAATAACCCATCAATATTGCCAAAATTGATATTAACAGGAACTAATGGTAAATTATCTAATTGAATTTGATATTCACAATCAAATTCAAACTTATCAGCAGTAATTACGCCTTTAGATTGCAATAAATCAAATACTTTCTTGTTGCTGATTTTAATATTTAAAGCCGAAATATGAACTTTACCATCTTTGACAATGGTATAATTATTGAAATTATGCAAATCATGAGCCAGTAACCCTGCAATCTCAATAATAGGGGTATGATCTTCAGCCTTTACCAGTTTAACTTTCCGCTTCACTAACATATTAATAGTAGCAGTATTGCGATTTATAGCAAATACACCCATTTGCACAAAATCACCAGCATAAATATCTTCACTTTGTAATTCAGGACTGATCAAATCGCCATTAATATCTCTAACACCCTTCACCCGTTTAATACGAGTTCGCTGGTAATTTTCCTTTAATTTATGTAAATTCAAAATGATATGTTGACGATATTCAGATAAAATTTGGATAAGTTCTAACAGAGAAATTTGGTGATTTAACTTCGACATAAAACCCCCTAACTTTTATCAATTAAAGACCGGATTTCCCTCTCTGCGTGAGAAAAATCCCTCTTTTCCTCAATATAGTATATTTGTACTAAAAAATCAACTTATCCAAATCAAGACTAAAATAAAAATAGCTTTACAATTCTTCATAATTAAAACAAAACAATGGCGCGAGATTTACGAGGATTCATTAAAATTCTAGAAGAAAGAGGGCAATTGAAGCGAATTTCAGCTTTGGTTGATCCAGATATGGAAATTGCGGAGATTTCCAACCGAATGCTGCAAAAAGGTGGTCCAGGCTTACTATTCGAGAATGTCAAAGGTGCATCTTTTCCCGTCGCAGTTAACTTAATGGGGACTGTGGAAAGGATATGCTGGGCGATGAACATGGAAAAACCAGAGGAGTTGGAAACCCTGGGAAAGAAGCTAAGTATGCTTCAGCAACCCAAACCACCGAAAAAGATTTCCCAAGCTATAGATTTTGGTAAAGTGCTGTTTGACGTGGTGAAAGCTAAACCGGGAAGGGACTTTTTTCCGCCTTGTCAACAGGTGGTAGTTGCTGGAAATGATTTAGATTTAAATAAGTTGCCTTTAATACGTCCTTATCCGGGAGATGCTGGCAAGATTATTACGCTAGGATTGGTAATTACTAAGGATTGTGAGACGGGAATCCCCAATGTAGGCGTATATCGTTTACAGTTACAGTCTAATAATACTATGACTGTACATTGGCTATCGGTGCGGGGTGGTGCGAGACATTTACGCAAAGCGGCAGAACGTGGTAAAAAGTTAGAAGTAGCGATCGCTCTGGGTGTAGATCCTTTAATCATTATGGCAGCAGCCACACCCATTCCTGTAGATTTATCAGAATGGTTATTTGCTGGATTGTATGGCGGTTCGGGAGTCAACTTAGCCAAATGTAAAACCGTAGATTTGGAAGTTCCCGCAGATTCTGAATTTGTTTTAGAAGGGACAATTACACCGGGGGAAGTTTTACCGGATGGACCTTTTGGCGACCACATGGGATATTATGGCGGTGTGGAGGATTCCCCTTTGGTGCGGTTTCAGTGTATGACACACCGCAAAAATCCCATTTATCTTACCACATTTAGCGGGTTGCCACCGAAAGAAGAAGCCATGATGGCGATCGCACTTAACCGCATTTACACCCCTATTTTACGGCAACAGGTATCAGAAATAGTTGATTTCTTCCTGCCAATGGAAGCGTTAAGTTACAAAGCGGCGATTATTTCCATAGATAAAGCCTATCCTGGACAAGCACGACGAGCAGCTTTAGCGTTTTGGAGTGCGCTACCACAATTTACTTACACTAAATTTGTGATTGTTGTTGATAAAGATATCAATGTTCGTGATCCCCGTCAAGTGGTTTGGGCGATCAGTTCCAAAGTTGATCCTACCAGAGACGTATTTATATTACCAAATACTCCCTTTGATACTTTAGATTTTGCTAGTGAAAAACTTGGTTTAGGTGGGAGAATGGGTATAGATGCCACTACAAAGATTCCTCCAGAAACAGAACATGAATGGGGTGAACCATTAAAATCAGATCCCAATGTTGCGGAAATGGTAGAAAGACGCTGGCAAGAATATGGTTTAGCAGATTTACAATTAGGAGAAGTTGATCCTAATCTATTTGGTTACGATATGAAGTAATACCCACACTGTCCCTTCTCTATCAGAAGGGGAGTGTGATTTGAAGATGGAAAATCTGAAAAACCTAATTTGATGATAATGTATAGAAAGCTGATAATATACAGAAAATCACAGAATATAACAGTTAACTGATTATGTCTAATTTAACAACAATCACTCAACTACAAAAGATTATTGTCTCAATATTCCTAACGTTGATCCTGAGTTTTATAATTCCTGCAACTGCTTCAGCTTCAAGCTTAGGAATTGAGTCAGCTAGTCTTAGTCCTTGTCCAGTTTCTCCTAATTGTGTTGTCAGTCAAAATGCTGATGCTAAACACGCTATTGAGCCGATTACCTATCATATAGAACGAGATAAAGCCAGAGAAACTTTACTAAAAGTTCTCACTGTTGTTCCCCGCACCACGATTGTATCACAAACAGATAA
This sequence comes from Anabaena sp. 54, assembly GCF_017355725.1. NCBI lineage: Bacteria > Bacillati > Cyanobacteriota > Cyanophyceae > Nostocales > Nostocaceae > Anabaena > Anabaena sp. 54. The sequence goes on along the minus strand of NZ_JAAVWA010000059.1, from coordinate 5,277 downwards.
TTATATTCATGCAATTTCTAAAAGTCGCATTTTCAAGTTTGTTGATGATGTGGAGTTTTATTTTCCTAGCGATAAGTCAGTTATTCATATCCGTTCTGCATCTCGTGTAGGAGATTCTGATTTTGGTGTCAACCGCAGACGCTTAGAACAAATTCGGTTAGCTTTACGGGATTTGAATATTTAATGTAATTTAATTTGTCTGAATCAGGATTTCCAGGATTTAAGGATTAACAGGATGAGGATGTTGTCTGAATCAGAAGTTCCAGGATTTTAGGATTAACAGGATGAGAATAGAGATTTTATTACTAATGACCAATGACCAATTCTCTATTCTCTATTTCCCAGGGCAAAAATACTCCCCACAACAAAACCCCCAAGGTGCGCCCAATAAGCGACTCCTCCCGTTTCTACACTCATTTTAGCTGCTGTCTGGAGACTGGCAAAACCAGCGATAAGATTTTGTATAAAGAAAATACCAATAATTACTAATGCGGGGATATTAATTGTGGTGATGAAAAAACCCAAAAAAACTAAAGTGGTAATTCTCGCTTGAGGAAACCAGATTAAGTATGCACCCAGAACTCCAGAAATTGCCCCACTTGCACCCAATGAAGGGATAGTGGAGTACATACCAATAAACCATTGACATAAAGCAGCTATAGCACCACAGGTTAAATAAAATAATAAATATTTAAAATGCCCTAAGCGGTCTTCAATATTGTTACCAAATACCCACAGATAGACCATATTGGATATTAAGTGCCACCAACCTCCATGCAAAAATTGTGAGGTAAATAAGGTTGTCCACTCTCCACTCCAGTTGATTGTTAATTCTTGCGGTATTACCGCATACAATTGAAAAAATTGTTCTAGTTGTAAATTCGACAAACTTATTTCATGGAAAAAAACTAGAATATTCATGCCAATTAAACCATAGGTAAAATATGGCGTAATTCGGGTCGGGTTTTCATCGTAGAGGGGAAACACAAATATTGTTCCTAATCATTATTAATATCACTATAACAGGAGTCAGTAGTTGGGAGTCAGGAAGGAAAAATGAAGAATAAAGAATATTTTTATCCTATAGTGCTTATCGGTTGAGTGAGATATAAGAACCCCACCCCCAACCCGCAAGCGATGAGGGGGCTAAGAAGTATCTTATTCAAGTGATCCTATATTACCTAATCCCTGTTACCTAATTACAAAAGATTTGCTGATTCATAGAGTCTTCTGATAATAGCTGTAATTTTTATTCCGTAGTCTAAATCCGCAGACCAGCGCCCTGATAATTGATTAACTGACTGAGCAACACCTCTGGTAACAAAACGAAATCGCGGATCTACTTCTGGCTGGACTAAAGGTTCTAAACTGGCATAGGCTTTTAAATGTTGAATATGCGCTCTGACACCAATTCTCGCGCTGGGAAATGATGCTCCTTCAGCACCACCACCAACTGCACCCAAACCGGCAAAGTTATTTTGTTGGGGTTTGATGTCAGTTCCAAAACGTAAAAATCCAGTTTCTAGACACATTTGACAAAAAGCAATGTCATGATTTATGCCTTCAATGGTTGCTTCTTCTCGATATAGTTTGGGAAGTTCAGGAAATTGGGTAATGGCACTTTCATTATTGATTTTTAGAAATGATTGTAATTGTATTTCTGATGTGTTGCCATTGGAGATAAGTTGTTCAATTTGTCCGGGACAAACTGTTGAAATTGAACGTAATCTGACTGTGCGTGAGGCACTATCCCAATCAATAGAAATATGAGATTCTCGAAGTTCTATGGCTTTGATATAAACTATTTGCCGATAGGTAATCCGGCGTAAATTAGTTAATTTTGAAATATCAATCCGTAAACGATCTACTAAATCAATGGGGATGTAAGCATTACCATTAATTAATAGTCCTTGTTCTAAGTAATTTTGTCCATTGATATTGATGTTAATGCTGGGATAATTTTCGGTTGTTGGTTGCTGAGGATCATTTGCTTGACTCCAAGTAGTTAGTCCTTCGGCAATTCCGATCGCAAAATCACGACGACGACTTTGTAATAAAGCCCGATCTTCGGGACTGCTGAGGAAACCGACTTGTAGTAATATGGCGGCGATCGCTGTTTGACGACAAAATTGCAAATTACCCAAGCCACTATCTGTATCTGGTTTTACTCCGCGATTGGGTAATTGGGGGACACGGCGCAAAAGTGCCGTTAATAACATTTCTCCATTTTGCTTGCGCTGATCGTTTTTGGCAATATAAAATGCACTTGCTCCCCGCACAGATGGACTATTGGCCGCATTGGCTTGAATTTCTAGGGCTACATCTTTGGCATTAGCACGAGCATTAATCCAGGCAATAGTTTGAGCCGCACTTAAATCGTCAGGAACAGCTAAAACTTCTAAATTCCGGGTCCGCAGTTCTATCACCACTAAATCCCGCAAAAGAATCATTTCCTTTGCTTCCGTTGTGCCACCAGCGATCGCACCGGGGTCATTTTTACCCGCTTCTGTGCCACCATGTGCCGCAGAAATAAAAATCCGTCCCATTTTTACCTATTTCCGTTGTTAAGTCCCAGCAATTGCAATTCTATAAATTAGCGATCGCTTCTGCAATTCTTCTAGACACAAAAGGTAAAATTTCCCGACTCTTAGCTTGCTCTTTCCCTTCCGTAAACACCACCAACAGATAAGGGCGCTGATCTGGTAATTCAATATAAGCCGCATCATGACGGACTGTACTTGTCCAACCTGCTTTTGACCAGATTTGACTATTTTGAGGTAATCCACCCCCTAAGAAGCCTGTAACTTGGTTCTCATCGCCATCTTGGCTTAACTCTTCTGGCTTAATACTGCGTTTGAGTAAATTCATCATAGATTGCGATCGCTCACTAGAAACCGTCACCCCACCCACGATACTATGTAATAATCTCGCAGTCGCATCCGTCGTCAGCATATTCCGATTTTCAAACATCTCCCCATAAAAAGCCCTTTCCCGTCCATAAGGACCATCACCCCAAGTTTTTTGACAGACATTAACCGCCTTCATTTCCTCCCACCCCAAAGACTGGTAATAACGATTAATAATATTACGTTGATATTTCCAAGTTTCAAAAGGGCCAGGACTTAACTGAGGACCAGAAGTAGTTCCACTGATGATATCAACAATTAAACTAGTCGCATCGTTTCTAGAATCAACTATCATATCCTTCAAAGCCCGGTCTAACTCTCCCGAAGCCTGACTCATTCCTTTCTCTAGCCATTCTTGCACCACCACCAAATAAAATAACTTCACCACACTCGCAGGATAAATCCGTTCTCCCCCCCGATAGCTAAAACCCCGCACCGGATGTTCCCAAAAAGCGTTAGGAGTCAGCGCACCACCCGTATTCACTGGTGCGGGAGGATCATATACCACCCAAGTCAAAGCAATTTGATGAGATGCTAAAGTTGGAAACTCTGCCCAAGTTGCCTCTAAAATTTGATTACCGATATTTTCTAGTTGTTGGTCTTGATTAAAAAAAATCATTTGTAAATAATTTCCTTATGGTATTGGGAGTTTAGGTTCTGGACTCAATCCTATCATTATCTGTATAATTACTGAGGTAATAATTATGATTAGGCTAATTTCAGGTAATTTATCATGGCATTTGATTTAACAATATTTTATAGTTATCTGTGAGGGTTAGAAGTATGGCTAACGCCACGCTACGCTATCAGGAGGTAGGGGCGCAGGGCCTGCGCCCAGTCAGGAGTATGGCTATAAATAATTGGTGATATTGATACAATTTGCTGTATTACCTAAATTCTAAAAATTCATTTTTTTCTGGTTCTCGGTTCTATAACATCAGGGTTCACTCCAAAGTATTTCGCTGCTGCTGACATATCAAGTGTTAATAAACTAATATCCCCTAAATCTTTAATACCTTGAGGTATGGTTTTTGTCACTTTTGCACTATCAGAAGATTTGATATCTAAAAATTTAATAATTTCCTCTGCGACTGCTTGTGCTAAAAGCGGGGGAACAGAATTACCAATTTGTCTAAAACCATGCCATTTTGTCGGATGAAATCGAAACCAGTCAGGATAGGAATGTAACCGCGCAGCTTCCCTAACAGTAATACATCTGGGGATAAAAGGATGTATGGGACGAGGTGAAGTAAATGCACCTTTATTACTAGGTGTTCCGGCTCTTAAGGTATTACAAAAACCATCAGGATCAAGTTTATGAAAACGACTGATTGATTCGATTTTACCATGTGGTGTGGATGCAAATCTATCCATAGATTCGGTCGAATGCTTACTTCTTAAACTTGATGTTAGTAAAGTAGGATCATATTGACGTTTGTAGGAATATTTGTTTTTTGCAGTTGGAAGATTACGCAGGTTTTTAGCATAGTTACTAGGTTTAGCAAACTCTGTAAATATCCAATCTTGTTGATATAGTTCTGGATAGTTTTCTATGACTGGTAAATCTTGTAATGCTTCCCAAACTGTAGGAGTTAAGACTAACTTAGTTTCGGAAGATTGATTGGATTTTGCTGGGAATGTGATTTTTTCTGGATATTTAGGTAATTCTAAATCTTCACGCGCACCTAGTAAAAATAACCTTTCTCGATTTTGGGGTACTCCATAATTAGCTGCATTTAAAACTTGGTAATTTGCATTAACTTGATAACCACTTTCGGAAAATTGACTAATGATTTCAGCAATAAATTCTTTGTGTTTCCCGACTGTCATTCCTTTGACATTTTCCAATACAAAAAACTTGGGTTGTAATTCTACAACTAATCTAATAAAATGGAAAACTAAAGAGTTTCTTGGATCATCAAAAGAACGTTTTCCCATTAATGAGAAACCTTGACAGGGTGGACCACCAAATACTACATCAATTTCTTGATTAGCAATTTGAGAACTATTCCGAATTTCCTTCCCTGTTGTTTCTTCCACACTTTTGCATAACACAGTCCAAAAGGGAAAGTTAAATTGATGAATTGCACAATGAATTGGATCTATTTCCACAGATGCTAGGACATCAAAACCAGCTTGTTCAAAGCCTAAAGTCATGCCACCTGCACCTGCAAATAAATCAACTGCAATTGGTCGTTTTTTTACCATTAGTTAGTTATGAGTTAAGTAGGTTAGCATTGAAAATCGTCGTTATGACAAGGCAAAAGGCAAGATTGAAGAGGGTTTGGGCGATTTGGCTCTTCGGTACTTGTTATGCTAAACCGAGAAATTGAGAGAAGGGAACAGGGAACTCTTAACTGGGAACAGGGGA
>NZ_JAAVWA010000011.1:0-125478 GCF_017355725.1 Anabaena sp. 54 | reverse complement strand
GCAAGAGGCAAGAGGCAAGAGGCAAGAGGCAAGAGGCAAGAGGCAAGAGGCAAGAGGCAAGAGGCAAGAGGCAAGAGACAAGAGGCAAGAGACAAGAAGCAAGAGACAAGAGGCAAGAGGCAAGAGGCAAGAGGCAAGAGGCAAGAGGCAAGAGTAAAGAAGTTTTCAGCGATTTTACGTTTTTTTACACAGTTTGATTTTATTGTGTATTCTGACTCCTGACTCCTGACTCCTAGCCCTCACAGACAACTTTTTCAGCAAACCCTACTTACTTTATTACCAATTTCTCTATTATTGCCAATAAAGGTGTAGAATAGGGAATGCTGTCTTTCATTAGATTAGGGAATTCATGGCGAAAAAGAGTATGATTGAGCGCGAGAAGAAACGCGCCAAAATGGTAGCTAAGTATGCTGAAAAGCGAGAAGCACTATTAGAAGAGTTTAGAACAGCAGAATCTCCGTTGCTGAAGTTAGAAGTTCACCGTAAAATTCAACAATTACCCCGTAACAGTGCGCCTACTCGTAAGCACAACCGTTGCTGGTTAACTGGTCGTCCTAGAGGCGTTTACCGTGATTTCGGCTTGTCTCGGAACGTACTCCGGGAATGGGCCCACGAAGGTCTTTTACCTGGTGTTGTTAAGTCTAGCTGGTAGAGTTAGTTGTCAATGGTCAGTGGTCAGTAGAAGGAGGCAAGAGGCAAGAGGCAAGAGGCAAGAGGCAAGAGGCAAGAGGCAAGAGGCAAGAGGCAAGAGAAATATCAATATCCCCCTATTCCCTGTTCCCTGTTCCCTGTTCCCTGTTCCCTGTTCCCTGTTCCCTGTTCCCTATTACCAATGACCAATGACCAATGACCAAGGTATTATTGCCCACAACAATAATCAATTCCCAGGCTATCTAAGAGTAGATCGCTAACGGCGTTGGCGATCGCAAACTCTCCAAAAAAACTTTTAGAAAAATCAAATGATTGCATCTCTGTAACAATAGCAATTACCAGAGAACCTAAATCATTTTCTCCCTCCATGCGTTGTCTCACAAAAATCTGTGATGCCCGCTGGGCAATATTTTGATTGATTGCTTCAGGAATAAACTCTTCATCAAGCCAATGTAACAGGTTTTGTTGTAACCATTCACCTTCTTGCTGGGGATTTTCCGAAGGAGGTAAGGTAATAGATGGAACTACTGAAGTCATTTTTGTATATTTTATATAGAATTTGTTTGCTAGGGTAATCTTAGAAGAAGATAATGGAATATGATGTTGCTGCTATTGTTCGGGGTTATGCTCAAGGTTATTTTCTCATGTCTGATGAAAGTAATAACCTGGGATGGTATGGAAGTAAGGAACGGACTCTAATCCCTTTGGATGAACGCTTTCGCTATCCTAAGTCATTACAGCGCGTCATTAACCAAGAAAGGTTTACAGTCGCCATTAACCGGGACTTTTTAGGAGTGGTTGCTGGCTGTGCTAACCGGGACACAACTTGGATTTCTCTAGAATTAGTCAAGATTTATGAGTTACTTTACCAAAATGGTTACGCTTATAGTTTTGAAACTTGGTTTGATGATAAATTAGCTGGGGGAATTTTGGGAATTGTCATTGGTGGTGCTTTTATTGGTGAATCCATGTTTTTCAACATTTCCGAAGGTTCTAAAGTAGCAATGGTGAAGTTAGTGGAAAGATTGCGTCAACGGAAATTTAGAATATTTGACGCACAAATGATGAATCCTCATTTAGCTAGATTTGGCGCTTATCATATTAGTAGTGAAGAATATGCAGTTTTACTTAAACAAGCTGTATCAAGTTCTTGTAACTTAATTTAAGGAGTCAGGAGGTAGGGGCGCAGGGCCTGCGCCCAGTCAGGAGTTTGAACAAAAAAAATTCATAAGGATTGCTATGTATAAGAAATGAAACATATAGCAATAATATTTGATTTATGAAAAGATACGTAGGGTGCGTCAGATATTACAAATCTGTTTATTGATACAATTTATGCAGTCTGACGCACCCTACAATACCTAATTTTTTTCAAGAATCAAATATGAGTTCTATATTTTTGAATATTATGGCAAAATATTCTCTGTTCCCTGTTCCCTGTTCCCTGTTCCCTTTTTTTTTGAGATAATTATAGTTTTTAAACTTTTGAGATTTTTGTCAATCATCGGGGAGTCAAATGAAGATATTAGTGCTGAGTTGGGAATTTCCACCGAGGATAGTTGGGGGAATTGCTCGTCACGTTGCTGAGTTGTACCCGGAACTAATCAAGCTAGGTCATGATATCCACCTAATCACGCCAGAATTCGGTCCAGCATCCTTGTATGAGGTGGTTGAAGGAATTCATATCCATCGTGTCCCAGTACCTGCTAGTAACGATTTTTTCCACTGGGTGGTAAACTTAAATGAGAGCATGGGAAAACATGGTGGTCAGTTGTTGACCGACAAAGGTCCATTTGATCTGATTCATGCCCATGATTGGTTAGTTGGAGATGCAGCGATCGCTCTCAAGCATACCTTTAAAATTCCCCTCATTGCCACAATTCACGCCACCGAACATGGACGCTATAACGGCATTCATAATGATACCCAACGCTATATTCATGATAAAGAATATGCACTAGCTCACAATGCTTGGCGAGTCATTGTTTGTAGTGAATATATGCGTCAGCAAATGATCCAAACACTACATATTACTAATGATAAAATTGACGTAATCTATAATGGCATCCGTCCAGAAAAGAAAATACATCATCAAGATTTTCATGCTCAAGATTTTCGGCGACGATTTGCCGCAGATTATGAAAAAATTGTGTATTATCTTGGTCGCATGACCTATGAAAAAGGCGTACCCATATTACTTAATGCCGCCCCCAAGGTACTATGGGAAATGGAAGGTAATGTTAAATTTGTTATCGTCGGTGGTGGTAATACTGACCATCTTAAACGTCAAGCTTGGGATTTGGGAATTTGGCATAAGTGTTACTTTACTGGGTTTCTGACTGATGAATACTTAGATAAATTTCAAACAATTGCCGACTGTGCAGTTTTTCCCAGTCTTTATGAACCCTTTGGTATAGTTGCCTTAGAAAGTTTTGCCTCTCGCGTACCAGTCATAGTTTCCGATACTGGTGGTTTACCGGAAGTAGTTCAACACGCAAAAACGGGAATTACCACTTGGGTAAATAACTCGGACTCTGTAGCTTGGGGAATATTAGAAGTTTTGAAAAACCCAGATTATTGTCAATGGTTGGTAAATAACGCTTATGCAGATTTAGAAAAAAGATTTAGCTGGACAAAATTAGGTAAGCAAACAGAAATGGTTTATAAAAGAGTAGTGCAAGAACGAGCAGAAATTGTCTGGTAACGAGAATCAAAGATTACGCTGATAATTTGCCATAAAAAAACACTACAAACCCTGTACGCTAGGAATTTAGCCTTGGACAATGCGAAAGTTAGAAATGATTGCTGTTTGCTTGACAAGATTTTAATATGATAAAGGCATTCCTAAATACATCCAAGCGTTTGCATAATGCAAAAAACAGCTTATTGAAGATGATAAATCGTATCCTAGATCGTTTAACAGCCAAGTTAAAACGGTTCTTTGAGGATATCATCGCCGATAGTCAGACTCCCACCGCCAAACCAGCTTATAAACTCCCTAAATTAGCTGGTCCTGTTCATAACTTAGGTGGAGGTGGTCCTGATGTTGATGACGCTATCCAATGGATGATTAATCAAGTCAGGGGTGGTAGTTACAGCGACAATAAAGTTAATGTTTTAGTCATTCGGGCTGCTGGTAATGATGATTACAATCAGTTAATTTATCCCATGAGAGGTGTCAAATATGTAGAAACTCTCATCATTCGTAATCGTCAAGAAGCGAACAGAACCGATATTTTTGATAAAGTCAGAAATGCTGGCGTAATTTTCTTTGCGGGTGGTGATCAATGTGAATATATTCGCCACTGGAAAAACACTAAATTAGAAGTTGCTATCAAGTCAGTTTACGATAAAGGCGGTGCGATTGGGGGTACAAGTGCCGGGGCGATGATTCAAAGTGAATATGTTTATGATTCCTGTGCTTGTGAAGATAGTATTGAAACTCATGAAGCCCTTGATGATCCTTACGGGAATATTACCTTTACCTATAATTTTTTCCAGTGGAAATATTTGCGCGGAACTATCATTGATACCCACTTTGATGAACGCAAAAGAATGGGAAGAATTATGGTTTTTATTGCCCGACAAATTCAAGATGGTGTATCTTCAAAAGCGTTAGGGATAGCAATTAGTGAACAAACATCTTTACTAGTTGATAAATATGGTATTGCTAAAGTTGTGGGTAAAGGTTCAGCCTATTTTGTCTTAGGAGATCATCTCCCAGAAATTTGTGAAAAGGGGACTCCTCTCACCTATCACGACTACAAAATCTGGCGAGTTCCTAGAGGTGACACTTTCGACTTAAATAAATTACCATCACGGGGTTATTATCTCAGAAGTGTGAAGCGGGGAAGGTTTGATTCCGATCCTTATTAATACCATTTCTCTACACAAATCTACCTCATAAGCCCACTCATGTAGTTCGTAGTGAGGGCTTCAGCCCTCAAATTTGGAGTAAAGTCCTCACTACAAACTTTGGCTTTGTAATTATTGGTGTGTCATAATTTCTAGTGTATTTGCTATTGTGGCAACCAATTTTCATCTAAAATTAATTCTAAAGCATAAAGATATTCTTCGGGAAATGTAGAAATTATCAATCCTGTTTGTTTAGCTGCTTGACGACGGGCTTTTTCATAGCTTTCTGATAATCAATAATCAGTGAGTCATTTCATTTAAAGCTATATTAATTATTTCTTCACTAACTCCATGATGTTTTAAATTTTCAATAAAAGTAGAAACTCCTTGATTACGACTTTCTAAATAATATAATATGGCTGCGATAGGAGATGGAGGATCAATAGGATAATTTTGTTGTTCATAAACTTCTACTAAAGTCGTTAAAATATCTAATTTTTCATATTCTGGTGTATCAGGTTCAGCGTTAAAAATTTGTTCGATTTCTTTTAATGCCTGTTGATAATCTGATTCTGTTCTAATGGGTTTTAAGTTCATAATATCAAACCTCCTTAAACAATAGTAGCATCTATTTTGTCATATTCTTGATGAGTACCAATAAAGCGAATAAAAATAATGCCAATTTCATAACGAATATGGATAATTAAACGATAATTATTACCTTTAATATTAAAAACTACTCGGTTATTGGCAATAATACTGACATTAGCATAAACTTCTTTAATATCTGATGGAATTTGCCAATTTGCACGGGAAGCATCATCAAACCATGCTTTTAAAGGCTGTTCTGTATCAGGATGTTTTTGCCAATATTCTCTTAGGGTACTCCGAGCAATAATTCTCATTGTTATAATTTTTATTAAACTGAATTGTTGTTTTAGACTTCACAGGTTTTCAGGATCTAATTCTTGAGTTTTACCTGCTTGATCTTCTGCTAATGCTGCTGTTGCAAGTTTGGCAAGTACATCATGAGATTTAGCAAATGCTTGATCCCAACGAGTTTCATCTTCTATTTCTTCGAGGATGAGTAAAGCAATTCTATCTTGTTCGGTTTCAGGAAGTTGCTTTATTTGTGCAATGGCTTTTTCTAGTAATTGAGTCATAGTTTTTACTGTTAATCATTATCTATTGTAGTAGATATGAGACAGCCAGGGAATAAATTCCCTGTCTAAAAGCAAAAGTCGGTTTTAACCGACTAATAATTATCTCTTCCTCTTTGCGTCTCTGCGCCTCTGCGTGAGAAAACTCTAAAAATCCTCATCATCAACAAAAAACTCTGCATCTTCATCTATTCTAGATTGAGACTCTCCCAACCCCCAGAGAGGCTGCAAAACTGCTGTACCTAATAAACCGACAGCCACACTAAAAGCTAACATTAACCCAAAGGGAATTTGTATGGATTGAAAGACCAAAAACCGTAAAGATACAGGAGTAGCATTTTGGACAGAAATTAGAGCGATCGCCACTACCCAAACAGCTATAATTACTAATATGAAAAAATTTGCCAAAATTTTGAATATCATAACTGGAAAAATCTTTCCGTGATAGCGCAGCGTAACGTAAGTCATGGGTTAGGAGTCAGGAGTCAGGAGGAAGAAGAAAAAAATTTTTCCCCAAACAACTGACAACTGACAATTATTTGTATCCCTTCCAATACATAACTTTTAATTCTCCCTTGGGTGTAAATACTACCTGAAAATGAGCTAGAGGTTGTTTATTATCAGGTGCAGCTACATTTGAGCCATAAACTGATTGAAACATCTGAGGTAGAGGAGTTTCCCGGAAATGATCAAAAGCAACTTGATTAAGTGGTTCATAGTCAGCTATTACGCCTTCTTTATTCACCGCTACTCGATATTTTAAATCCTTAGCAAAGGTAGGAGTAACACTCCAATTTTGACGAATTGTACTATACAGCTTTTGATTTAAATCCTTAATTTTACTGGTATCAGTAATTTTTTCGCCAGTTACTTCTGGTGTTTTAGCGTATCCTAACCAGGGACTAATTTCTAGAAACCCTTTTTGGGTAAATACGACTTTGAATTGAGCAATAGGTTCATTAGGGACGCGATTAGCAGGATTATAAAGTAGTTTAGGCAGTGGTGTTTTCTCGATTGCGTCACTAGCTTTCTGATTTACTGCTTTATAACCAACGACACTACCATCGGCAGCGACACCTAAACGATACACTAAATCCTCTGGTAATCCTGAGCGACTTGTCCAAGCTGGATGAATTTGATTGTAAACTTGGCGATTTAATGCCCGTAATTGAGATGGATCTGTTATTTCTGGAACTGTCTTTAAAAGTGCTTCCAAATCCTTGGTAACGGGGGTTTCTGATGCTGTGGGTGTGGTTGTAGGGGTGGCTGCTGCTGTGGGTGTAATTGAGGGTGATACTGACGCTGTGGGAGTGGAAGTACTGGACTGTATTTCTGGTTTGACTTGAGGTGGACGGAGTTGGGGTGCAGGAATTAAACTAAAGGCTACGGCGGCTACGGCGAGGCTGGATACGCCGACGGTAGCGGGGATTGCTTGTTTGATTAAGATTTGACTAGAACCACCATAACTGCGATGAACTGGGTGTAGTTCTAGGGATAATTCTGGTAAGGTCTGGCTATCAGCAAAAAACTGATCTACGGCTTCAACTAAATCAAATAATTGGACTGTGTTGAGGACGATTTGCAGCGGTTGTCCGGGGTTGTTGTTTCCCCCTTGATTGTCTGCTGTGATTTCGGAGTGAACAATTAATTTGTGTCTGTTGCTGTCAATTTTTTGTAATTCAACTAACTCTGAATTTTGATGTTCAAATTTTTTGCCTTGGGGATTGGGTATATTGCTTAAAACTTCTTGAGCGTAAGCACTAACGGCTCTAACTAAGCTTTCAAAAAATTCCCTACCTCCACTTATAGGTTGATCGTAATTAGATAAATAGCATTCTGCATTCACTAATATGGATAGTTCGGGACGGAGTTCTTGAAAGTTAACTGTCCGTGTCATGTCACTCAACCCTTCTAGGAGCAGGGTGCAATTAGGTAAACTATATTTACGTTGGATATTCATTTTATTTGCAAGAAAATGGGCTGAAAGCCCCGGAATTAAAACCTAAAAAACCTAAAAATTTTTAGGCTTTAATGTCTTTTAAGCCGGGGATGAAAGCTACAAGAGGAGATTTATCCCCCAGTGACTTATGGTGTTACACTATTTGTAACAGGAAAGGTAATCAACCTGTCTAAAAACCTAACTACCTAACAGTAATCTGTACCTTGACAATTAAATCTATGCGGTTCTACTGCATTGTTCTAGTTTCTTCCTCGCAGTAGGTAAAAGATTTATAGGGACTAGACTAATCAGAATTTTGAAACTTTCTCGTTTCAAGTTAAACAGGACTTGCAGTAATGCAACTACGGTCGGGCAGACCGAAAGTTAATGCTTGGGAGCCAGTGCGTTGGGCGGGTTTCCCGACTTGAAGCAACTGGCGTGGAGAGTCCCACCTCTGGGTTAGACAACGCAAGGAATCTAGTTTACGTGGTCTCGTTGAACCAAGAATCCCTGTGTCTTTAGACTGAGGAGTGTCAATCTACTTCACCGTCAAAAAGAGAAATCCAGTATCGCTGCATTCCCGCCGTACCTGTGCAGAATAGTAATTTTCCTAATAAGTCTATAGCTAGTTCATCTAATTTTTCATCAGAATTTAATGCTATTACACCAGAACGCCGGGAATTCATCCGACTTTTAAAGTGGGTTCTAAACCTTTCTAGGTAATTAGCTAATCTTAAATTTTGTTCTGGGGGAATCTGTTTTTGGGCTAATTGTTGATATATGGTTAGTAGTTGGCGGATGACGACTGTTAACCGCCGAGCGATGTAACAAGCAATGACTACGAGGGCTTTGGCTTCTAAAATATCTAAGGGACGGCGACTATGCGCTCTCCTCATGGGGTTAGAAGCTCGCATTCGCCATAAGTTTACCCGATTTTTGATGATTCCTTTGAGGTCTAATTCTTCTGCAAAGGATAAAATGGCTTCAGAACCGCCTAGTTCTAAGGCTTCAATGGCTAATAACATTAAATCTATTTGCAATCTAGTTCTGGCTGGACATACTTGGCCGGCGATCGCTGGATCTGGTAAAGTATCCAAAATCATCGGCGTTCCCTGAGCGTTTGGGCTGTTTAAAGATGGGATACTAGCGGAGACATTCATTCTATAAAATACCTTATACGTTTCCAATAAAGTGATTGATATTAACCTCTCATGGCTAATCGCTGGCGCGATATGGCAGTTCAATTATATACATTACGACCTATAAATTTTGATTTTTGACTTTTAATTTTTGACTTTTGACTTGCACTTTGCGGTACTAGTAGTCTGTCAAATAAATTTCGACGGATAAAGAAGAAATGAACCACGAAGGACGCAAAGAGCGCGTTCGCGAAGCGTCCCGTTAGGGATAGGAAGAAGGAAGAGGAAAAATTTATTTACCCGTCAATTAGTTCTTGACAGACTACTAGTACACAAAGGCGTAAATAAACCAACCATGATAAATATCCTGAAAGCCTGTACCCTATTCGGTTTGACTTTTGACTTTTGACTTTTGACTTTTGACGAACGCCACTAGTCTCTAGGTTATGACATTATAGGGTAGGATTTGGCAGGGATCGGGGAAATTTTTGGCCTCTTACCCTTTGTTTCTTGATTGACCAATAACTACTCACAAATATGGATTTAAAATCTCTGATTCGTGATATACCAGACTTTCCTAAGCCGGGAATTTTATTTCGAGATGTCACTACTCTATTAAGCGACCCAGCGGGATTGCGATACACTATTGACCTTTTAGCACAAAAATGTTCAGAAATTGAACTTGAGGTGGATTATATTATCGGTATGGAGTCGCGGGGGTTCATTTTTGGTGCGCCTGTGGCTTATAAATTGGGTGCGGGTTTTATTCCTGTTCGCAAAAAAGGAAAATTACCAGCAGCGGTTCACTCTATTGAATATCAACTAGAATATGGTACGGATACATTAGAAGTACATCAGGATGCTTTGAAACCAGGTTGTAAGATCTTAATTGTGGATGATTTGATTGCTACTGGTGGTACTGCTAGTGCAACAGCAAAGTTGGTACAAAAGATTGACTGTGAACTCATAGGGTTTGGGTTTATCATCGAGCTACGGGATTTGCAAGGACGAAAACATTTACCTGATGTCCCTATTATCTCACTGGTTGAATATTAGTCAGTTCGGAGTTCGGAGTCAGGAGGAAGAAGAAAGAAAGAAAGAAAGAAGACGAAAATTATCCAATCACCAATTACCAATCACCAATTACCAATGACAAAAATTTCCTTGGAGACAAGTCGAGACTGGCTGATGAAGTTAGTTACGAATGAAACTTTTATTTATGTGATGAAACGGCTTTTACAGGCGCTATTGACAATTTTTTTAGCGTCGGCTTTGTCATTTTTTATTATGAAGTTTTCTCCAGGGGATTATGTAGATACCCTGGGACAAAATCCGAAAATTTCCCGAGAACGGATTGAGGAAATTAGACAACAATTTGGTTTAGATAAATCTTGGCCAGAACAGTTTGGATTTTGGTTGCAGCAAATTGTCACTAAAGGTGATTTTGGCACAAGTTTTGTTTATCAACGTTCTGTATCGTCGCTGTTATGGGAACGAGTTCCAGCCACGTTGTTATTAGCGATCGCTTCTTTAATTATTACATGGGCGATCGCTATTCCTTTGGGGATTCTCGCGGCTGTGAAACAAAATCGCCGCACTGACCAGGTTTTACAGATAATTAGTTATGCTGGTCAAGGTATTCCCAGTTTTATCACTGTCTTATTTTTGCTATTTTTTGCTCAACTGACTACGCCACTTTTTCCAGTGGGTAATATGACCAGTATTGATCATGCCGACCTGACATGGTTAGGTAAAATTCTTGATATTGCTTGGCATTCGATTTTACCATTAATTGCTTTAAGTATTACTAGTTTTGCTGGTTTACAACGGATTATGCGTGGTCAATTATTGGATGTTTTACGCCAAGATTATATTCAAACTGCTCGCGCTAAAGGACTTCCAGAAAACCGAGTTATTTATGTTCATGCTTTGCGAAATGCTATTAACCCATTAATTACTTTATTGGGTTTTGAATTAGCAGGTTTGTTAGGTGGTGCATTTATTACAGAAAATTTCTTCAACTGGCCAGGTTTAGGGAAATTAACTCTACAAGCTGTTTTAGCCAAAGACCAATATTTAGTTATGGCCAGTTTGGTAATGAGTGCCGTATTATTAATCATTGGTAATTTAATCGCTGACTTAATTTTAAAAGCAGCAGATCCGAGAATCAAATTAGAAGACTTAAATTAAGAAAGTAGGGGCGCAGTCCCTGCGCCCTTAACTCCACCAATCACCAATTACCAATCATCAATCACCAATGATTTATTATATTATTCGTTCTAGAAGTGATGGTAAATATCTCACAGCCCGCGTTGATGATGATACATCAGGATATTTATTATTGTTTAAAGAAGATTTCGAGGCAATGAGTTATCTAAATACTCATGCTGCCGATTTAGCAAACCGCTTGACAGTCGAACCTCTTGCTAGTAACCAAATAGGTAGTTTGCTCAAACGTTGGGGTTTTGCAGGTGTGGGAATTGTCAACGATCCCTTATTACCTGAAATTGAATTTTTACAGCATATTTAAATATCAACAAAGCAGTAAAAGTATGAACATGAAATTAGCGATTTATACTACATTATTGACGATAGCCTTGCTGTTAATGCCAATTAACTATAGGATAACATTAGCAGGGACTTGTGCTTCTCGTTGTGGTTCTGCACCCCTACATTTTACGCCAGGACAATATATTCGGGTGAAAGTTGTGAATCACAGTTATGGATCTGTGAAATTAGAACAGTTACCAGAAATAAGACAAACAACCTTAAATCCGGGACAAAAATTACAATTTGACCTACGAGGGGACGAACTTACCGAATTTTCTCTGATGTTTTGGGATGATGGGGGAAGATATGTAAAAGGTGTGGTGTCTAAACCGAATTTTGGAACATTGGTTTTGGAAATTCGCCCTAACAGTCGAGACTATCCAGGCGATTCCTACGGAGCGCTTCGCTATCGCTCTCTTTATATTCGCAATAATGGACAAGTTAGTTTATTGTAGTGTAAAGGAGCTTATATTTAACATAAATCTTACAATATGGTAATATCGGCTCTAGTAAAGGCAGGGAATTTACCGCTATTGGTGATGGTGTTAATCTCGGTTTCTGGATATTATTATCTACAGGGAAAATATACAGGAACTTTTACCTTTTTGTTGTATAGGAATGGAATAGACGGAAAATGAAGGTATAATAAATAGTTAGGCTTGTCAATTTAATGACCTTTAATTGAATACTCAAAAAGAATTTACTTTTATTAGGATTTTATATGCTGACAAAAGAATTTTATAACATAATTGATGGCAACCTCAATGCACTTTTGGAAAAATATCAAGATGATGAATTCATCAAAAAACATAAAAGTACAAATGCTATAAACAATCGAAAATCTTATGCCCTCTTAATTTGGTTTCTCGAATTTTACGGTAGAAAATCTAACTATAAAGATTTCATTACAGATGGTGACAAAGATAGTTCTTGCGACATTGTTTTTGATAACACAAACAATCAAGGAGATAAAATTTTTTATGTCTTTCAGTCAAAATGGAACAATGCTGATAATTCAGAAAAAGAAACTGATAAAGATGAAATACTAAAAGCACTTAACGATTTTGACACCATTTTAGAAGGCGAAAAGCAAAATGTTAATGAAAAACTAAAAGCAAAATTAGAGGATCTGGATAATCACCGCAAAGCTAATGGAGAGGTTAAATTTATATTTTTGACGCTTTCTCAATATAAAGGAGGTGCAGATGAAAACATTAGTGCTTTTAAAAAATCTGATGAAAAACTCAAATTTGAAGTAATTGATATAAATCGCATAAAAGTAGATTATATTGACAGAACATATAAAAAAATAGAACCTTTAAATCCTCTAGAAAGTTATCAAAATCCAGAAGAAAATCCTGTTACTCTGGAAATAGTTCAAAAAAATGGAGTTGTTAAAATAGAGAAGCCTTTTGAGGCATATATGTTCTTACTTCGCCCCAAAAGTATCTATGATTTATTTGAAAAATATGGATTTGCTCTTTTTTATAAAAACGTCAGAAATCCTCTCCTGCAATCACAATTCAATGAAGATATAGAAAAAACTGCGGTGGACAATCCTGCCTATTTTTGGTATTACAATAATGGTATTACAGCAATTACTTATTTCTTACCTACTATTGGCAAAAAAGCTGAACAAATAGAATTGACAGGATTGCAAATTATTAATGGCGCACAAACTGTTTATGCCATTTATCGAGCTTACAAAGATGCCTCGCCAACGAAGCGCAAGCAGATGGATAGTGAATCTTTGGTGACTTTGCGCTTATTAAAATCAGGCGGAAAAGATTTTGATTTGAATGTTACTAGGTATACTAATTCCCAAACCCCCGTAGATGATAGAGATTTTTGTGCTAATGAAGATATACAGATAATGCTGCAAAAAGCATCCTATGAAACAAATATTTGGTATGAAAAACGACGTGATGAATTTAGAGAAACTCCAGAAAATATAATAAAAGTTTCAAATTATGTGTTTGCAAATGCCTATTTAACTTATCATTTGCAATATCCTGCCAGTGTTTTAAAGAATTACAATCAAGAACTAAAACCGGGTAAAGACTTGAATTTTATTTCCCATAAAGAAGATAAAGATGGTCGTTATGAAAAAATATTCAATGATCAAACAACATTTGAAAATATGCTGTGTGCATTTTATGTTTTTGAGGTAATATCTCATACTATACCTTCTTCATATGACGATACTTTTAAAATTGGTTTATATCATTTAGTAGCTTTATTTAAAGTCGGTTTTACAAAATATTTAAAAGCAAAATTTGGTGATAAAATAAATGTAAATAAACATATCATCAAAATTTATAACCAAAATGATAAAAAAAACATGATCCAAACTTTCAAATTTATTGATCAGTTTCTACAGCAGCAAATTGAAGTAAGTGACAATGAAGAAAAAACAACAGAAAGAATGTTAAAATTCTTATTTCAACCGGCTCATTACGAGAAAATTAAAGAAGCCTTAGAAGATTTAGATATTTCCGTTGAGGATATTGAAAATATAACTATTAAAGATAACGAAAAACTTATTAAGGGAGAAACCGACGAAGAAAATAATAGTGAAAACAATGATTGATACACAATTGTAGGGGCGGGGTTTCCCCGCCCTCCATTGTATTTTATGAAAACGAGAATTGCTGTATCAAATAGGAAACTGATAGATAAGCACCTTACCTTGCCAATTTTCTTCTACAAATACAAGATATTCATCATTAGCACGACGAAAAGCACGGATACCATAGGGAATATCAACCCAACCACTTTCTTTGCCAACTTCTGCACCTGGAGTCATTTTTTTCACGAGTTCTCCCGTAGCAGTTTTGTAAACATATACCTCTGCGGTTTTTACACCCACTGCAAACACATAATCACCAGCTACACTCATAGCTGCGGTGGCAACTAATCCCTTCCCTGTAGTGTCATAGGGAACGACAGTGCGCCATTTGGGAGTACGATTTCCTTGACTCCAATTATCGAAGCGAGCAATTTCTGATCCTATGACTTTGGCATCATCAGCAAACGCCGGATGTTCCATCGTAAAACCGGATAAATACATAGTATCTGTTTCGGGAAAATACTCAATCCGTCGCAAGTCTTTGAACGTGCTAGGAGTTTTGAGTTTTTTCATCGAACTATAGGTATAAATGGGATTTCCTTTAGTATCTAATCCCTGTAAAGGATAATGACGAATACCATCTTCAGTTCGCAAAGTTTTCCAAACATCTCCTTTGCTATCTACCCACCAACCTCCGATATATGGATAGTCTTGACTGCTATCATATTCATTTTTTTCAAATGCACCATTGCCATTACTATCGCGCCAAATCCATTCTCCGTTTGCGGGTTGATTGGGTGGCCAATTGCCATGAATAGATTGTTTATTCTGATCATTAGTACCAACAAACATCCCAGCAGGAATTGCAATTTCACCATCTGTATTCGGTTGAAACCGATAAATTTGCAAAAAGCTATTGTACATATCTGTCAGGAATACAAAAGGTTTACCTTGAATCCGCCGCACAAAAGTTCCATCTGGTGATGTATGTAGACGTGGATCTTGAGCGTATTTAAAAGGATTAAGTGTGTAGGCTTTATAAGTCCACTGTTTACCAGCAGACTTGCTATAATCCATGACATATTTTTCTTGTTTGGTGAATATATTTACACCATCTGTTTTTGGATCTGTATCTGCATTATCTACAAATATTAATCCTAGTAATTGCCATACTATTTTTCCTGATGGCGAAAATTTTCTTAAATCTGTTCCCGATGTATTAAAGCCATTATTATTTACATAAATATTGCCTTTGGCATCTGTACCAACTCCAGTAATGCCGTAGAGTTTGGATGTTTTTACTTCTCCAGGTACACCACCAAAAACACCTTTTTTATCCCCAAAAGTATCCACGCGAACTGGCTGATTATTAATATTGTAAATTACCAATTGTTGATTAATCCCATTTTCTGCTACTAACAGTCTACCGAGATTATCAATGGCTAATGCTGATGGTTTATCAACATCTGTAATTTCTTTAGGTAATTTCTTTCCGGCTGGAGAATAATTGACAATTTTTCCAAATTTAGCACCTTTTTGATTTTGAATAATCCACAAACTACCTTTTTTATCAATGGTAATTTTTTCGGGACTATTAACGGTAAATTTGTTTATTTCTGCCATTGTTTCGGTGTTATAAACCCGAACAATATTCTCCCCAGCATTGCTAACAAATAGGTGATTATTTATTGTTGCTATTCCTGTGACTTCATGACTTTTGCTGGTAATTAACATACTTTTATCCCAGCCATTCCCTTTCTCAAAAGGTGCAGGTTTTCCTGTTAAGTCATAACGTCTGACGCAATACCAAGTTTGTCCTTGGGGAGGATAATCTTCTTTTGTTTGATCTACTCCACCTTGAATCATAGAAATATAAATATATTTGCTATTTACTGTTATTGCTTTACCCCCTAAACGATTCCAACCATGTGTATCTTCGAGGATAAAAATTGGTTTACCATCTTTATATATTCCTGCTTCACTACCAGCTTCATCCCAAGCACTATTTGTATAAATTGTTCCATCATCTTTGACATACATTCCTTCTATATTATTTTGTACTCGCAATTTACCATTACCAATGGTATTTCCTAACCAAGAAGTAATATATGTAATTTCAGGAGTTCTGACTGCTTTGGATTTTTTAGTTGTGGCTAAATCCATTGTCATACCGACAAATGTTACGAGTAGTCCACAGGTTAAACCCAATAAAATATTGAAAGTTATTTTTTTTCGCCAATATCCCCTCGAAAATAAGTTATGAAGATATTGATAAAGTTTGTAGCAAGTTTTACTAATCTGCATAAATAATTCGGTTGCTGTAAGTAGGTTGGCGTTGAAAATTGTCGTTATGGCAAGGCAAAAGGCAAGAGGCAAGAGGCAAGAGTGAAGAGGGTTTGGGCGATTTTACGTTTCTTTACACAGTTTGGTTTTATTGTGTTCACCTACTTAATATGCTTTTTGAATTTTTAATTTATCCCTGTGGGATAGGCTTTTAAATTCTTACTCATAAATTATAAGGAAATTTTATCTTGCATTTAATTTCATCAAAACTTTATTAATTAAATATATTTTCAAAATGCAAAAATTCAGGAGTAATACAATTGAGGGTGGGGAAACCACGCCCCTACGGATTTGATGATTTTCTGAATATATCTCACTAAATTGATACTGCTATACATAAATAATTTCTCGGTTAATATTTTTACAACTATCTATAATTTGTTATGCAAATATATTTTTTTGATATATTTTATTTATAGAAATGGAATAATTTTTATATTTAAACTGGTTTTGATTCTCAGCGTCGTATTAAAGGATCATGCTGAAAATAAATTATTTTGGCATCGGTAACATAAATAAAAGCGTAAATCAAAATCACTAATTTAAATTTATCTATCACAAGGAAGATAATTACGTGAAGAGTAAAGATATGAAGTTAAGTTCAGCATCGGCATCTATTCTAACTTTAGGTACGGGTTGGTTTCCTAGCCATCCTGGAGGGTTGGAAAGGTATATTTATGAACTAACCCATAAATTAGCAGCATCTCAAGACCAAGTAGAATTATGTGGAGTGGGTTTACCTGTAGATGCTAAAAATACACAGATTAAGTTAACTAATTTAGCTTGTCCAGATAGTAAGATTGGTGCTAGGTTATGGTCAATTCGTAATAATTTCCAGAAAACAAGATTAGGTAAACCTGATGCAATTAATCTGCATTTTGCATTATATAGTTTTCCGATTTTAGATATTTTGCCTAAAGGAGTACCGGTTACTTTTAATTTTCATGGACCTTGGGCTTCGGAAAGTCAGGAAGAAGTAGTTAATCAGAAATTCAGTGTTTGGTTAAAGGAACAAATAATAGAACAAAGCACTTATAATCGGTGCGATCGCTTTATTGTTCTTAGTAAAGCTTTTGGTCAGATTCTCCATCAAAAATACCAAATTCCCTGGGATAAAATTCATATCATTCCCGGTGGAGTTGATATTAATCATTTTCAGAATAATCTCTCACGTCAAGAGGCTAGAATCAAACTAGGGTGGCCAAGGAATCGTCCCATATTATTTACTTCCCGACGCTTAGTTCATCGCATGGGAATTGATAAGTTATTGCAAGCTGTAGCTATGATTAAATCTGGCATTCCTGATGTTTGGTTAGCGATCGCTGGTCGGGGACATATTCAAGCTTTACTACAACAACAAGCTAGAGAATTGGGTTTAGAAAACAATGTGCAATTTTTAGGTTTTTTACCAGAAAATGATTTACCTGTGGCTTATCAAGCGGCGGATTTAACTGTGATGCCGAGTCAATCTTTTGAAGGGTTTGGATTAGCTATTGTGGAGTCTTTAGCCTGTGGTACTCCTGTTTTATGTACTCCTGTGGGGGGAATGCCAGAAATTTTAGAGAAATTTTCCCCAGATTTAATTACTGAGGCGATTACTGTGGAAAGTATTGCTGATAAATTAGCACAAGTTTTGCTAGGAAAACTGCCTTTACCTGCTAGGGAAGAATGTCGTCATTACACGATTAAAAATTATGATTGGACAAATATTGCCCAACAGGTGCGGCAAGTTATTTTAGCTTAAGTAGGTTGGCGTTGAAAATTGTCGTTATGGCAAGGCAAAAGGCAAGAGGCAAGAGGCAAGAGTGAAGAGGGTTTGGGCTATTTTACGTTTCTTTACACAGTTTGGTTTTATTGTGTTCACCTACTTAGAGGATATTTTAAAAGTGGTATTCCGTAATTTTCATCACATTGCTACCCCTCTTTCCCCTTGTAAAGGGGGGAAACAATAAAAATCCAGTTCCCTCCCCTTTACAAGGGGAGGGTTAGGGAGGGGTAAAAAATATTTGATACATCAACCATAATTTTTCAAACACCC
Source organism: Anabaena sp. 54 (assembly GCF_017355725.1). Classification (NCBI taxonomy): domain Bacteria; kingdom Bacillati; phylum Cyanobacteriota; class Cyanophyceae; order Nostocales; family Nostocaceae; genus Anabaena; species Anabaena sp. 54. Next base: position 107,234 of record NZ_JAAVWA010000011.1, on the reverse strand, counting down.
TCTTAAATTGATGATAAAAATTGTATGAAAGTTCTATTTTTAGACCAAAGTGGTAAACCCGGTGGTGCTGAGTTGTGTTTAGTTGATATTGCTAAACCTTATGGTGAAAATGCTCTGGTTGGTTTATTTGCAGATGGTAATTTTAGAAAGCTACTTGAAGAAAATCAAGTCCCAGTGGAGGTTTTGACAACTCAAGCCATTAAAGTTGGTAAACAAAGTGGTTTATTTCAAGCATTAGGTAGTTTAGGGCAAATAGTTCCTTTAATTACTCAGGTTGTGCAACGAGCAAGGAAATATGATTTAATTTATGCTAATACTCAAAAGGCTTTAGTCGTGGGGGCGGTAGCTAGTTTCTTGGCTCGTCGTCCTTTGGTTTATCATTTACATGATATTCTTTCTTTAGAACATTTTAGTAAAACTAATTTACGAGTTGCTGTTAATTTAATTAATCGTTGTGCTGCTTTGGTGATTGCTAATTCTCAAGCTAGTAAGATGGCATTTTTAGAAGCTGGAGGAAAATCAGATCTAGTTCGGGTTGTTTATAATGGCTTTGCGGCGAAAAATTATGAAGTTGATGAATTAGAAGTTAGAAATTTAAGAGAACATCTCAGGTTGGAAGGCAAGTTTGTAATTGGACATTTTAGCCGTCTTTCTCCTTGGAAGGGACAGCATATTTTAATTGATGCCCTTTCCCAATGTCCACAAGATGTGGTAGTAATTTTAGTTGGTGATGCTTTATTTGGTGAACAGGAATATGTCAAGGATTTACACCAAAAGGTTGCTGGATTGGGACTGGAAAATCGAGTCAATTTTTTAGGTTTTCGCGCGGATATTCCCCAATTAATGACAATGTGTGATTTAATTACCCATACTTCTATTGCGGCTGAACCTTTTGGTAGGGTTATTGTTGAGGCTATGCTGTGCGGTAAACCTGTGATTGCGGCTGAAGCTGGTGGTGCTATGGAATTAGTGGAAGATGGAATTAATGGCTTTTTAGTCACACCTGGAGAACCTCAAAAATTAGCCCAGGTGATTCATAATTGTCGGCAAGAATCTGTAAAAACTGCGAATATTGCCAATAATGCCAGAATTAGTGCTAGTGAACGTTTTGATGTCAGGATTATTAATCAACAAATTCAAGAATTGCTAAAATCAATCATATCCCCAACTTCTTGAAGAAGTCGGGGATCTGGAAGTCGGGGATCTTGGTCTTGGGAAACAACGTATAATATGGTAGTGTATGGGTGGAAATTTTCCGCTTCTATAAATTAATAAATTTTAAAGTGAATTCTCGTGGCACAAGTTGTATTAGAAAACGTTTATAAAAGTTTTCCCAGTCGCGGTGGGGAAGGGGCAAAAGCGCAACAAGACGGCACAGATGGTGTAAGTGTCTTGCGACGGATTAATTTAACCATTGCTGATGGTGAGTTTATGGTGCTGGTGGGACCCTCCGGCTGCGGTAAAAGTACGCTGCTGAGGTTAATTGCTGGCTTGGAGGTGATGACTGGTGGTAATATTTGGGTAGGCGATAGCGCTAGTGCGCCTCCAGGGCTTCGCTTGATTAATGACTTACCCCCCAAAGCCAGAGACATCGCTATGGTGTTTCAAAGTTATGCACTCTATCCCCACATGACTGTATATGACAATATCGCTTTTGGCTTACGTCGTCAGTTTCCAGATGAGGAAGCTGGGAAAAAAAGACTGACTCAATGGGGGGAAAATCTACTGGTAGGATTGACAAAAAAGTTACCTGTGGGATTGCGCTATATTTCTCCAAAAGAAAGAATTGTTGATCAACAGGTGCAAAAAGTTGCAGGTTTGTTACAAATTGAAACTTTGTTAAATCGTTTACCGAAACAACTTTCTGGGGGACAAAGACAACGGGTAGCATTAGGAAGGGCGATCGCTCGTAATCCCCAGGTATTCTTAATGGATGAACCATTATCTAATTTGGATGCTAAGTTACGGGCTGAAACCCGCAGCCAAATTGTCAAATTGCAACATCAGTTGGGAACAACGACGATTTATGTCACCCATGATCAAACTGAAGCTATGACTATGGGCGATCGCATTGCGATTATGTCAGAAGGTAAAATACAGCAAGTTGCAGCACCATTAGAACTGTATAACCGTCCTGCGAATCGTTTTGTGGCTGAATTTATTGGTTCTCCACCCATGAATTTTATCCCGGTGGAATTTCATGCACCTTTATTAATTACTCATGCTAATTTCCGCTTCACGCTTTCATCTGTTTGGGGAAATGCACTGCAATCTTATGACGGACAAACTTTAATGTTGGGTATTCGTCCAGAACACCTGAGTCTGGGTGTACCTGCTACGAAAAATTTGCCAGTCAAAGTAGACTCAGTAGAAAACTTAGGAAATGACACTTTTCTATCTGTAAAAATTGCTGATCCTGATTTACAAAATCTAGACGGACAAACTTTACAAGCAAGAATTCCACCTGATAGATTCATCACCATAGGTGAGCAACTTTGGCTATCTTTAACTCCTGAGAAACTGCATTTTTTTGACCCCAAAACCGAATTAGCAATATTTCCAAAATAGGGAGAAACAGCGATCGCATTAAGTAGGTTGGCGTTGAAAATTGTTGTTATAGCAAGGCAAGAGGCAATACTTCGACTTCGCTCAGTAACCAGAGGCAAGAGTAAAGAAGTTTTCAGCGATTTTACGTTTCTCTACGCAGTTTGGGACGGTCTACCACTTCCTCTAACATACCTCTAAGATACAAGGTTGGGTTGTGGAACGTGAACGTATCCCTGCGGGACACTGCGTGAACGCAGAGCAATTAGCATGAAACCCAACATTAGCGTTGGGTTGCGCTGTTGCTTAACCCAACCTTGTATCTTAGAGGTATGTTAGAAGAAGTGGTAGACCGTCCCAACCTGGGTCAGAAAAGACCGCTTTGTAGCAAGGATCACCACAACAATCTCCATGACAGAACTCGAACAGTCGCCTGGGGTAAAAACTATGAACAAAGACATAGATAATATAGCCCGTATCGTGCAAGGATGAGTGAAATCAAGGGGATGAATAAAAACAAAACAAATTAAAAAGAAGTAATTGAAATTGGAGAGTTAAAAATGGATTATATCTCCCAATGGGTAGGCATTGACGTAAGTAAAGCAACACTTGATGTTTATATCCGTCCAATGGGTAAAGCATTTCAATTTGCTAATACTGAAACAGAAATAGCTAATCTAGTTAAGCAACTTCAATCTAACGATTTAAACCTAATCGTACTGGAAGCAACAGGAGGACTAGAAACAGAATTAATCATTCAATTGCAAGCGGCTCTTTTACCAGTAGCATTAATCAATCCTCGTCAGGGAAGAGACTTTGCTAAAGCTACAGGTAAGTTAGCCAAAACCGATGCCATTGATGCACAGATTTTGGCGCATTTCGGTGAAGCAATGAAACCGGAGGTGTTAGCATTTTGATTGTGAAATGTCACGTCAATTAGGCGAATTAATTAGTCGCCGAAGACAATTAGTAGAAATGTCTACAGCGGAAAAGAATCGCCGTGACCGCGCTCGTGGTAAAGCTTTGACAGATATTGAATCCCATATTGATTATCTTGAGCAACATCTTCAACAACTCAATCAAGAAATTGAGACGTTGACCCAAAATAATCAACAATGGATTGATAAAGTCAATCTACTCAAAACTACTCCTGGCATTGGTCAAGTAATTTCTACCACTTTAGTTTCTGACTTACCAGAATTAGGTCAATTAACTGCCAAACAAATCTCTCGCTTAGTTGGTGTTGCACCAATTAATCATGATAGTGGTCAGCACAAAGGTAAGCGCATGATTAATGGTGGTCGCGCCCATGTTCGTGCCATTCTTTATATGGGTGCTGTTGTTGCCATGCGTCATAATCCTGTTATCAAAACTTTTTATGAGCGCTTGGTTGAACGTGGTAAACCCAAAAAATTGGCCATTACTGCTTGCGTTCATAAAATGTTAGTTATTTTAAATGCGATGATTCGAGATCATCTTCCTTGGTCTATTTCTCAAGACTCACAACCAATTTCTGCATAAAGTTCTACTGTCGTTTTTATACCTCCAATCTAGTTTGGTAATTTATGGCAATCTATAATTTACCTGTTTTGTTCTGTTCTGTTTTTCTCCTCTATTTTCTGACTTTTTTCCTAGACTTTAAATTTTTCCTTAACGATCGCTTGACAATCAAGACAGTCGCTACAGGAAATGGACAAGGTATTGTTTATTTTGTGGCTTACTCTTATTTGTCATTTTGTAAAAGTTTATATCCCACCCGTGTTTATACTCAAAACGGTTGGAACCTGGAATTTTGTAAAATCACGAAAAACCTAGATTTGTAGGGGTAAAGCAAGAGCTTCATTGGTGTCAACTTAGGCTACAGATGGCTTATTTGTTGGCTTCCACACCCACCCAGAAATGAATTTCCGGGCTAATAGCGAAAGTAAACTAAAGTTTACTCAAAAATTTCTGGGTTATTTAGTCATCAAAAGACAACTTCTGCTATTAAGTAGGTGAACACAATAAAACCAAACTGTGTAAAGAAATGTAAAATCGCCCAAACCCTCTTCACTCTTGCCTCTTGCCTCTTGCCTTTTGCCTTGCCATAACGACAATTTTCAACGCTCACCTACTTAGACTGGGAATTCATTCCCAGGCGGGCTATGGGTTTTACGTTAATGCTATTAGGGACTTCCAAGAAATAAATTATCCTGATTAACGAACCACAGAGGCGCAGAGGACACAGAGGAATAAGGGTTTGAGCCCACATTCCGCACCCCCAAGTGTCACACCCCAAGAAAACCGATATATTTAGTACATAAGAACTAATACCTGTGAGGGGTGATTAAAATTTATTGAGGCTAAATAGGAATAATTACTATTAAAGCAGATATATAGTCAATAAAACGACTAAGTACGAAATTTTGATTCTGAGGTGATTGTAATGGAAAACCTAGTCCAGAATCATTGAAAGCTTTATCCTCAATGACTATAAAAAACTAAAAAAACGTTTTAAATCAACAGAAAAATGAGAACATGGTAACAGATACTTATATGGAGTTTCTGTTACCATGTTTAGTACAAAAGACCTGGAATTGAAGAAGATAGACCATTTAGGGATAGTAGCAGGAATAGTAGATTCAATAGGGATTGTAGAAATAATTAATAATTTAGTAGGTTCAGAGCCAGGAGAAAAAGTCAGTGCAGGTCAGGTGGTAAAGGCGATGATTTTGAACGGCTTAAGTATGATGTCACAGCCGTTATATATGTTTCCAAAATTCTTTGAATTAATTGCTTGTGAACATTTAATTGGTGTAGGAGTAAAAGCAGAATATCTCAATGATGACAAGCTGGGGAGAGTATTAGATAAATTATTTATAAAAGGACTAGATACAGTATTTTTAGCCGTCAGTTTAAATGCAGTAGAAATATATCAGATATCACTCTCATCATCACACTTGGATTCAACATCATTTCATGTACATGGAGAATATGAAAATAGTTTACCATCAGTAATATTTGAAGATTCAAAAGAATCAGGTTCATTAGAAAAAGAAAATGAAGAGAGTCAATCACCTCAAGCGATAAAGCTGACTTACGGTTATTCTAGAGATCATCGTCCAGATTTAAAACAATTTATTACACAATTAGTATGTTCAGGAGATGGAGATATACCAATATATATAAAAGCAGTATCAGGGAATGAAGTTGATTCTAAAAAATTTGGAGAAATCGCAGTTGAATATCAGAAAAGAATACAAGTTGATAGTTTGATAGTAGCAGATAGCGCATTATATACAGAATCAAATATCAAGTTAATGTCGAGTCTCAAATGGTTAACCAGAGTACCCTTAACGATAAAATCAGCAAAAAACTTAGTGATGAGTTTAGCAGAATCGGAATTTGTTAAAAGTGAAAAAGCAGGATATTCTTATGCCGAGAAGAAAATAACTTATGGAGATATAGAGCAAAGATGGTTAATCGTACAAAGTCAAGATAGAAAAAAATCTGACTTAAAGAAATTATCAAAGAGAATAGAAAAAGCTTTGACTAATACTCAAAGTAAGTTAAAAAACCTATCGCAAGAAAAATTTGCTTGTGCGGCTGATGCTAGAAAGGAATTAACAAAAATAAGTAAAGAATTTAAATATCATCAAGTAGAAAATATTGAAGTTATCGAAAAAAGTCCTAAAATCAAAGAAGAAAATCAATCAAAATACTATCAAATCTTAGCAACAGTTGTTGAAAATAAAGATACTATTGAGCAAGAAATGTCAAGTGCAGGAAGGTTTATAATTGCCACCAATGTTTTATCAGAAAAGGAACTGAGTAAAGATAAAATGCTGTCTGAATATAAAGCGCAGCAATCCTGTGAAAGGGGATTTAGTTTTCTCAAAAATCCTTTATTTTTAGCAGATAGTATTTTTCTAAAAAGCCCAGAAAGAATAGAAGCATTGGCAATGATAATGGGGTTATGTTTGCTAGTTTATACTCTAGCACAAAGAGAAATTAGAGCAGCTTTAAAATCTTTAAACTATACTGTAAAAAATCAATTAGGAAAGGCCATAAACAATCCAACTATGCGGTGGATATTTCAATGTTTTCAATCAGTTCATCTTGTGACTTTTCAAGGAAAAAGAGAATTTTATAATTTGACATCAGAAATGAAGTACATTCTCCTATTCCTCCCAGAAGCTTGCCGTAATTACTACAGATATATAAGTTGATTTATCAACATTATTAATAGTTTAATTATACAATTTGACTCATTGATTTTATTAATGAGTTTAAGTTTTAATGCTGTTTTTAAGTTTATTTCTAGAAGGATATAAGTTATGATTAAGTCTTGATAGACTAACAATAAAATTATATTATATTTTCTGCCAGAAACCACCCTCATTCTTTATTGCTTCTTATTGAGAATGTATCTGAATCAATTTTCCTATCTAAAATTTGTTTTTTTATAGATAAATGTATTCTTTTACTCATTTTTCATCAATTTACCTCCGTAATCACCGTTTGTGACAGTCAAGGGTGCGGAATGTGGGTTTGAGAGATTTTTGCGTTAGGTGGTTGAGTATTTTTTTATTTGGAAGTCCCTTAGACTGGGAATTCATTCCCAGGCGGGCTATGGGTTTTACGTTAAGTTGACACCAATGAAGCTCTTGCTTTACCCCTACGTTTAGAATCAAACAATCAAGCCGTTTTGAGTATAGTATAGCAACTTACGTTAATAGAGGATTTAATCTTTTACCTGAGGTAGTGCGTAAACCATTCACTCGCCAGTTGTGCTACTGCTGCTAATTTACCTGGTTCTTCAAATAAATGGGTGGCTCTAGGAATAATCTCCAGCCGTTTTACTGAGTGCAACTGTGCCAGTGCATCCTCATTCATTGCTATGACGGGCGTATCGTAACCGCCAACAATGAGCAGTGTTGGTGCTTTGACATGAGATAATGCTGAACCCGCTAAATCAGGTCGTCCACCACGGGAAACAATAGCTTGTACTGCCTCTGGACATTCTGCGGCAGCAACCAGGGCTGCACCTGCTCCTGTACTAGCACCAAAGTAACCTACTTTGAGGTTACAAGTATCTGGGTTCTGTTGTAACCAATCCGTAGCCCCAACTAACCGCGATGCTAACAACCCAATATCAAAGCGTAAGTGTCTGGTTCGCAAATCAATTTCTTCTTCTTCAGCAGTGAGCAAATCAATTAATAAAGTTGCTAGTCCCGCCTGTTGTAAGACTCCGGCAACATAGCGATTACGAGGGCTGTGCCGGCTGCTACCACTGCCATGAGCAAACAATACTACACCCATAGCACCATTTGGAATCATCAAATTCCCCTCTAAGTTAACCTTACCTGCTGTCACTGACACCAGATGTTCTTGGGGGTGCTGTGTTAATGTTCTATCCATCACCTCAACCTCCATTTACGAATTATTAGCTACTAAGTAGGTGAACACAATAAAACCAAACTGTGTAAAGAAATGTAAAATCGCCCAAACCCTCTTCACTCTTGCCTCTTGCCTCTTGCCTTTTGCCTTGCCATAACGACAATTTTCAACGCTCACCTACTTAGTAATTTTTGCCTTGTCAACAGTTCACATACCTCTGTGTCGGTTGTTTGCTGAAAATCTTCGTACCAAATACCGATGGCACACAAATCTTCTGGCATCATTACGCACACAACCTGATCTACTTCTGCTTGCAGTTCTTCACAGGTAGATGCTGCTGCAACTGGAACTGCAACCACCAGTTTACCGGGCTGTTGCTTTTTCAATGTAGCGATCGCTGCTCGGATAGTAGCACCCGTAGCAATGCCATCATCAACTAGAATAATAGTATGATTTTTGACTTTCAGTAGGGGGCGATTACCCCGATAGGTATGGCTACGGCGGTCTAATTCCCGCATTTCGATAGCTGCTACTTGATTAATAGTTTCTGGGGAAATCCGCAACCAATCAACGACATTCTCATTAATTACACGCACCCCTCCGGTGGCGATCGCACCCATGGCAAGTTCTTTGTGTCCAGGTACACCGAGTTTCCGCACCAAGCAAACATCTAATGGGGCATCAAGTTCCTTTGCTACCTCATAAGCCACAGGCACACCGCCACGGGGAAGCCCCAATACTAAAACATCTGGACGATTGGCATACTCTGTTAACTGAGCAGCTAAGAGTTTACCCGCTTGCGTCCGATTCCGGAATCTTCGTAACATATTTTTATACCTCTTTATTAAAATAAATCACTAATGGAGGCCGGAGATTTGATCGTAAATCGTTGAATAGCATTAGCAATTAAAGGCGCAACTGAGACAATTTTTAATTGCTGCCAGTCGGTTTCTTTTGGTGTTACGGTGTCTGTGACAAAAACAGCCTTGATGCTGGGGTGACTTAATTTCGCCCGTGCATCCTGAACAAATAGCCCGTGAGTAGCAGCAATAATTATTTCTGGACGGGTCTGGGCTGTGAGTAGTGCTTCAATACTCCTAGCAAGGGTGCCGTTCTCCAGCGACAATATAAGCGGCGATTTCTCCAGTTTGCCAATCAAGAGACTTCCAAGAAATAAATTATCCTAAGAAACGAACCACAGAGGCACAGAGTACACAGAGAGAGAATTTCTGCATCAGTTTTGGGACATTTTTTTATTTGGAAGTCTCCAAATAAAAAATCTTCCACCCAACCTTGAGTTTCACCCAGCGCAGATTCAACCGTAATTTGATGCAAGCGGTGAAGATTGTCTGGAATGTCTGGCACTGGATGATAATAAATTGACACCGCACCCATACCTATTCCAGCAATTCCCTGTACTGGTAAATAAGCTTCCTCACCCGAAAAATAGGCAATACGCCCGGAATCATCCAGCCAGACTTCTTCTAACTCAGCAAAACGAGCAGATGTCGAGCTATCTATGGCTATTGAACCGATAATTTGACTACGACGCACAACATTGAGCATATTTCCCCTCCCATACTCCCTATTTCTGAGGAGTTTGATTAATACAACACAGCGGCTGATCTTTTGCCACCTTGTTGTTTGGAACTTGAACTCTACTTTGAGGGTAGCAAGAAAATCGGAGAAATTGTTCCATCAATTTGTAGAAAAAATGTAGAAGGAATTAATCCCAGGAGAACAAACTTAGTTATTAAGCAATAAGTAGTGAGACAGAATTAATTACACAATGTCATTGCGTTAGCGTAGCGTGGCGTTAGCCATATGGAACGAAGTGAAATGAAGCAATCGCAACGGTTGTGATTGCTTCTCTTCCCTCGCAATGACTGTAAATATTTTTGTCCAATTACTTAACATTCCTTAATTACAAAAAAAGGGAACAGGGGACAGATAAGAAACAAAAGTTACTGAGTTCAAAGCTCAGTCAAGAAAAAGATGTGAAATATTCGCATATTACAAAATGAAGTGCGGAATATGGGAAATTTAACTGTTAAATAAAAATTTATCTTTGTAATGCAATACAATAAAACTGTATAGTGATACCTTATTAAAGTTTAGTAAGCTGTTGTTACTGTCGGAACAAACGCCAGGAAAAGATAATAATACGTTTGATTAGTAGTCGTAGACGATGCAATAGTAAAGTTAACACAACTAATAGGTTATTCAACAAACGTTTATAGAAGGGAAGAGGTATGAGTTGCTGTTGTAAAAATTGCAAGTTGTTCCGAACGGTTATTGTATTAGGGTGATTAGTTCCTTGCACTCGTTCAGACATAGCTAAAGCATCAAGGTAGAGAAGTTCAGCTTCACTGTATTTTCCTTGGTTACGGTAAAGACCTGCTAAATTGTTCAAGCTAGAAGCAACATCAGGATGGTCGCCTGTAAATAGCCGCCTTGTCATTTCTAAAGCATCAAGGTAGAGAGGTTCTGCTTCACTGTATCTTCCTTGGCTTTTGTAAAGAAATGCTAAATTGTTCAAGCTAGAAGCAACATCAGGATGGTCGCCTGTAAATAGCCGCCTTGTCATTTCTAAAGCATCAAGGTAGAGAGGTTCTGCTTCACTGTATCTTCCTTGGCTTTTGTAAAGAAATGCTAAATTGTTCAAGCTATTAGCAACATCAGGATGATCGCCTGTAAATAGCTGCTTTCTCATTTCTAAAGCTTCAAAATAGAGAGGTTCTGCTTCACTGTATTTTCCTTGGTCATCGTAAAAAACTGCTAAATTGTTCAAGCTATTAGCAACATTAGGATGATCGCCTGTAAATAGCCGCTTTGTCATTTTTAAAGCTTCAAAATAGAGAGGTTCTGCTTCACTGTATTTTCCTTGGTTATCGTAAAAAACTGCTAAATTGTTCAAGATTTGAGCAACATCAGGATAGTCGCCTGTAAATAGCCGCTTTGTCATTTCTAAAGCTTCAAGGTAGAGAGGTTCAGCTTCACTGTATTTTCCTTGGTTATTGTAAAGACTTGCTAAATTGTTCAAGCTAGTAGCAACATTAGGATGGTCGCCTGTAAATAGCCGCTTTGTCATTTCTAAAGCTTCAAGGTAGAGAGGTTCAGCTTCACTGTATTTTCCTTGGTTATTGTAAAGACTTGCTAAATTGTTCAAGCTAGTAGCAACATTAGGATGGTCGCCTGTAAATAGCCGCTTTGTCATTTCTAAAGCTTCAAGGTAGAGAGGTTCAGCTTCACTGTATTTTCCTTGGTTATTGTAAAGACTTGCTAAATTGTTCAAGCTAGTAGCAACATTAGGATGGTCGCCTGTAAATAGCCGCTTTGTCATTTCTAAAGCTTCAAGGTAGAGAGGTTCAGCTTCACTGTATTTTCCTTGGTTATTGTAAAGACTTGCTAAATTGTTCAAGCTAGTAGCAACATTAGGATGGTCGCCTGTAAATAGCCGCTTTGTCATTTCTAAAGCTTCAAGGTAGAGAGGTTCAGCTTCACTGTATTTTCCTTGATTACGGTAAAGACCTGCTAAATTGTTTAAGCTAGTAGCAACATAAGGATGATCATTTGTAAATACAATTTGACAAACTTTTACTAATTGCTGATACCAAAATTCTGCTACTTGATATAATCCTTGTCCTTGATAAAATCTTCCTAACCCTTCAAATACCCAACAGATTTCATCAGCAACCATAGATACTGGTAAATTATTCTCTGCTACTGTTTCTTGGTTAATTTCATCTATTAACCGTTTTCCTAAATCTTCCCAATGAACAACAACTAACTGGAAATTTTCAATATCTTCAGAAGTGGGTGATTGAGGAAGTCTTTCAGCAACGAATATCATAGGAGTAATAAAATTTCTTTCGAGAATTGGCTGCTTTTCTCCAACTTCTGCTAACTGTTCTTGCAAAAACAACCGCACTAAATTATGAATTGTATAAGCTTCTGGTGATTCTTGTCCTGTTTGTAAAAAGTTAACTTGATAAAGTCTTTTTTTAGAGGTAGTTAATTCTTCTTCTGTCCAAATTAGTTGTTTTTCCTCATTCTCTACTTCAAACTCAATTACCCAAACTACCAAATCCCAAAAAATAAACTGAGGAGAAAATAAACTTAAAAATGCTCCCAGATATTGAGTTTGAGTATCCAGTGTTTCCCAAGTTAAATTAAAAGCGGCTTTAATTCCCAATTGAGTTTGATTGATAGTTTCTCTTTTTTGTAAAGCTGTTTCCGCTAACTTACGTTTTTGTAACCGTTCTAACATTTGAGTTAGAGAAAGTCCCAAGTCTGTTTTTAAATAACTTCCGACTAAAATTATCCCCAAAGGTAAATTTCCCAAAAACTCACATATTTCTGTTGCGGTTTCTAGTTCATTGACAAATCGCTGATGATTTCCTCCCAATTGCTTTTGTAAAAGTTCTAATGCTATTGGTGGTGATAGAATCTCTAAAGGTAGTTCTTGAATATGATTAGGGTCTAAATGTTGTTGTCGAGTAGTTATCAAAACCCGAAAGCGTGTTTCCAGTGGAACAACATCTTGTAACTGTGTTAAATCAGTTAAATCATCAATGACAATTAAAACAGGTTTTTGTGTTTTTGGATATTGTAACCAACACCAATCTACCTGTTGTTTGAGAGTTAGCGGCTTTTCTCCCTGAGTTTGGGGAATTTCTAGACCGAATTTTAATGTAAAAAGTTCAAATACTTCTGCTGCGAGAAAACGTTGTCTAGCATTAAACCAAATTATGCCATCATAATGATCTTGATATTGTGTAGCGTATTGAGTAACTAATTCAGTTTTACCCAAACCACCCATTCCGGTTATTGCTACATAATTTCCCCGTCGCAAATCTTCATGGATAGTTGTCAGTTCTGTTTCTCGTCCGACAAAATGAACAGAACCACGATAGGGTATATCTTTAGTGGGAGTTAACTTTGTCCGTTTCCCGTCGGACGAGTCCAGTCAAATATTAAACGTGCTTCCTCTTTGGTCGTTTGTTTGATTTTGCGCTGCGTTGATAGCTTTTTGGATGTTTTGATTAAAAATTGTCGCCTGGGGGTGTTGAGAATTTGCAAAAGCTGCTTGAATCTCTTTGAGAAATTTTTCTAAATTTTTAGGTGGGTTAGTTTGTGCTAACTGGGTTAATTCCTGAATAACTTGACTAATATTAGGGTCTGCTTTCGCTGCGGTTTCTATTTCCATTACAGCTTGATTATAATTAAGGAGTTGTTCTGGTGCTTGTTCAATAGCTGCGAAAGTTCCAGGTAGTCGCTGTTTCAACACTTCCAAAAACTGCTGAGTTTTGTGAGATAAAGTGTCTCCAATGTTTTCGCCAACTTTTTCCAATGCTTTAGTAGCAAGTACCGTCGCAACAGCAATACCACCAGTTGTTAATGGTTCCATTTGTAATATTAGTTAAAGTATCATTTTGAGATAGTATAGCATTTATACACGACCTGGTAATTCTGCTTTACAAAAATAAATTTTAATTTTTAAATAGATATCTTCAAAAAAGAATGTACAGACAATTCATAAGTTGTCCCTACAAGAGTTTAAGTCATTGAAACCTTTATAAAAACCCACTTTCCGCACTTCATTTTGTAATACGCGAATATTTCCATAATTTTATTTTTTATCATTTAATAAAACACATATTTTATCCATCATTTTAGGTATTAATATTGAACAATTTAACCCTTGTTAGGAATAATTCTTGAAAAGATGGATACTACATTGTGAAGTGCGGAATATGGGTAAAAACGTTCCATAAGGTGTAGAGACGTTCCATGGAACGTCTCTACAATCTTTACAAAAGAAGTCTAATGAGATACAAAATTATCTGCGTTCATCTGCGTTCATCTGCGTTCCACTCTAACCCGTAGTACATCACATCTCTAAAGCTTACCATACATAATTTTTGTTAAATAAAATTATAAATCTGTTATTTAATCCAATAAAACTGTAAAACTATACATTGCTTTTGTATAATTATACATTAATTTTGTATAGCAATACAATCTTAATGTTAAAAGAAACAAAAATTAAAGATAGTAGTCTATTTAATTAGTAGCTGTGTTAGCTATAATGTTTTCCCGCCGTTTATTTGCATCACACACAGCAATGAAAATCTGTAACATACCAATTCTAGCTTCAGGAAAAACTAACAACCTCAAATAAATTTGTTTATTTGCGTTGATAATAGAGTGATTAGTTAAATTATTCATTAAATTAAATTTTCTAACTTTAACTATTGAATTATCAAAAGATGTAAATCATACCAACTTTTAGTATTTTATAGCTATACTTAAACAAAAAAATTCTTTTTTAGGCAAATAGTAGCTAAAACAAAGATTGTCACCTTTCCTAAATCAAATACAACCACCCCATAAATATATACTTATCCTCCTTTTTCTTCCTCTGTGAACTCTGTGCCTCTGTGGTTCGTTAAAAAAACTCCAGTAAAAATAAAGTCCTATATATTCCGCAACGCAGACCAACTACTAGCAATAGGCATTCTCCAACCAGTCCCAAAAGCACGGTCAGTGATTTTTAATCCCGGTGCAGCTTGTCGGCGTTTAAACTCCGCACGGGATAATAATTGTAATACCCTATCTACAATTGCCGATTCATGACCTGCGGTAATAATTTCTGCTGCTGATTGATGTTGATGAATCAAACGGTCGAGAATATCATCTAAAATTTCATAAGGTGGTAGGGAATCTTGGTCAACTTGACCCGGTTTAAGTTCCGCGCTGGGTGCTTTGGTGAGAATATTTGCGGGAATAACTTCTTTTTGTTGATGGGAATTTAACCATTTACAGAGGGAATAAACGCGGGTTTTAGGAACATCAGCAATCACCGATAAACCGCCATTCATATCACCATAAAGAGTGCAATAACCAACAGCAACTTCCGATTTATTGCCAGTAGATAAAAGCAGATAACCGAACTTATTAGAAATTGCCATTAATAAATTACCACGAATTCGAGATTGGAGATTTTCTTCCGCAATCCCAAATTCTGTTCCAGCAAATAACTCACCAAGAGATTTATCAAAACTTTGCATTAATTCCCCAATAGGTAAAATCTGGGTTTGAATATCTAAATTTGCTGCTAATGCTAAAGCATCACTAATAGAATGTTCTGAACTATAGGGAGAAGGCATTAACACACCAATCACATTTTCTTTTCCTAATGCCGCAGTCGCAATGGCAGCTACTAAAGCAGAATCAACTCCCCCACTTAAACCTAACAATACTTTAGAAAAGCGACATTTACCCACATAATCTTTAACTCCCAAAACCAAAGCATTCCAAATTTCCTCATCTTCAGATTCATCAATGGGCGAAATATGACCTAATTGTAAATCCCGTTTATCGGCATTAAATTCAACGGTCAAAAAATCAGAGACAAAACCTTTAGCACGACAAACAATTTCACCTTGTTTATTTAAAGCAAAACTGCGTCCATCAAAAATCAAATCATCATTTCCGCCAACTTGGTTTGTATAAATAATTGGTTGTTGAAAATTAACTGCACTATGTTTTAACATCGCTTCTCGCAGATGTTGTTTACCAACAGTGTAGGGTGAAGCAGATAAATTAACAATTAAATCAACTCCTAAATTTGCTAAATCAGCAATGGGATTAACTGCGTAACTCCGCTTACCCCAAAATTCCTCATCATTCCATAAATCTTCGCAAATTGTCACACCAATATGAAGATTATCTAATTTAAAAGAATTGGCTTGTAGTCCTGGTTCAAAATAGCGTTTTTCATCAAAAACATCGTAAGTTGGTAATAGCCTTTTATGGAAAAATTGCTGGATTTTGCCATTTTCTAATAAAGCCATACTATTAAATAAATTTTTCCCTCCAGAAATGTGCGCTTGGGAATTTTTAACCACAGTTCCCACCAATACAGCTAAATTTGCAGGTAAATCTTCAGCTAATTTTTGCAATGTTTTATCTATTGATTCCACAAAACTAGGATTTAATAATAAATCCCTTGGTGGATACCCACAAATAGATAATTCAGGTGTTAATAATAAACGAACATTTTCTGATGCTGCTTGTTGTGACATTTCCAGGATTTTTTGAGTATTTCCTAGTAAATCACCAATAATAGGATTAATTTGAGCGATAGCGATTTTCATGATCATAAAAAAGGGAATAGGCAAGAGGCAAGAGGGAATAGGCAAGAGGTGCGTGGTACAATCGTTTATAACTCTAATTTTTTGATAAGAGCAATAATCATTCGAGTTTCTTCGTGAAGCAATTTAATAATCAAATCAATTTCATTCAAAGTACATAATCCGATTCTTTCTGATACAATAAGATGCGTTTCCAACTCATTAATTGAACCTTGACTTATATTTAAAAATCTCGCGTAATCTCTAGACGATCTTCTTCCATAACCCTCTGCAATATTAGCAGGAATAGAAACAGATGATCTTCTAATTTGTTGAACCATGCCATAAATTTCTTCTTTAGGAAAGTTTTTAGTTAAAAAATAGCATTTTTCAGCTATATCCATACCTTTCTGCCAAATAAGTAAATCTTTAAAATCATTTATTTCCGCCATTTTAACTTCCTCTTTCAACCTAATATAATATCTTAAATTCCTCTTACCTCTTGCCTCTTGTCTTCTTACTTATTGCCTCTTGCCTTCTTGCCTTCTTACTTATTGCCTCTTGCCTTCTTACTTATTGCCTCTTGCCTCTTGCCTTCTTGCCTCTTGCCTCTTGCCTCTTGCCTTCTTCAAATAAACACCAAAGGTTTATCTTTAAATGGTGCAAAAGCCTCTTTATCAAACCTATACAAACTTGCAGGACGACCGGCACCTCGTGATACTTTAATGCCAGTATCGGATAAAAAGCCCAATTTGAGTAACCGCGCTCGAAAATTAGAATAATCGGCAAAACATTCTCCTAAAACTGTAGTGTATAGTTGATACAAATCGTTTAAAGTAAAAGTTTCTGGTAAGACTTCAAAAGCTATAGGACTATATTCTAATTTGTTTTTTAATCTTCTATGTCCATAGGTAATAATCTCATTATGGTCAAATGCTAATTGTGGTAATTGTTTGACAGGATACCAAGCAATACCCGCCACTTTATCGGCAATTAATTCTGCTTCTTCAAATCTGACTAAAGCAAAGTAACTAACTGATAAATAACGGACTCCATAGCTATCAATTTTTTCCCTGGGGTCACGGTTTGGACCACCAAAAGTATAAAGTTGTTCTAAATAAAGATTATTTACCTTTATTTTCTCAGCCATAATCCGATAAGCAGCATCTTCTAAAGATTCTCCTTGACGGACTAAAGTACCAGGAAGACTCCAATCATTTAAGAATGGTTCTTGCTGTCGCATAACCAAGAGAACTAACAACCGATTTTGAGCAGTATCTACAGAAAAAATCACATTATCAACACCAACTTTAAAGTCAGCTAAAGGTTGTTGATTTATGGAGTTTAGAATCTTTTTTTGGTTACGTATTGGCATTCGTACAAATGCTGTTGATGAATATAGGCAATGACGGGAGGTGTGAGAGTATTAATATCTCCTTGTTCACGAAAGGCGGTAGAGGAAACATCTAAACCAATTAAATTTGCAATTTTAATTTTTCCTCCGATTTGTTTAACTTTTTCTAAACTAGAATCATCTATTATATATCCTGGTCTGGGAATTACCAGTAATTGCACTTGTTGTAATAAATCTTCAACATGATACCAGCGCGGCAATTGATTGACTAAATCAGCCCCAATTACTAAAGTATATTCAATATCTTCTCCCCATTTTAATTTTGCTTTACCTACAGTTTCTAGAGTTTTCCAACTACTCAAATCTTGTTCTAAGGCAATATTTTGGTTAGCAACATTGATATCTTTAATTAACAGTTCTAACATTGCTGCCCTGTGCGGTAAAGGCGTTTGTTGGGATTTTAGAGGATTATCCGCCGCCCATACAGCCACCCAATCATAATGTTTAGATAGCCACTTGAGAATTATTAAATGCCCAGCAGTTGGCGGATCAGCACTTGTACCAAATAAGGCTATTTTCATGATTTTTGATTCTGCTTTTTTGCAATTTTTAGAGTAATTTAAACGAACCACAGAGACGCAGAGGACGCAGAGGTAAGAGAAATTATATTAATTTATCTCTTTTTTTCGTTTTATTTGTCAATTTCTGTAATGGTTCTGATATTTCAATTTTGACGGAAGTGGGATTTTCTATTCTTCTTGTTTCTGCTGGTAAACTAGCAACTGATGCCGCAGTTCGTTGACGAATGATTGTTAAAGTTTCTGGTGTTTGTAATTGTTTACCTGCTTTGATTACTAACTGTAATAAAGATTTTTCATGGTCAGATTTTTCTTCTGTTAAGCCTAATCTATCTTTATGTATTTTACCATCTAAGAAGGATCGAAAAATTTGTTTTTTACCTGGATAAGTGAATTTACCACTTGATTCTTTCATGACGGGAATTCCTTCAATGTCTACAAGTTTATAAACTCCATTGACTGGTGAACCTGTAACTAATTTTGTGCCTAATCCATAACTATCAATTTCTGCTCCTTCTTGTTTAAGTCGGCTAATTTCCCATTCGTCTAAATCACCACTGGCGAATATTGAGATATTCGGTAAGAGCGATCGCACTTGTTTTGATAAACTAACTAAATCCCCAGAATCTAACCTGACTCCAGATAATTCTAATTTTCCAGAATTGACTTTTTCTGCTAATTTCTCCGCGGCAGCAACGGTATCATACGTATCAATTAGTAATGACGCACCGGGAAAATATTGATGAAATGCCGTAAAAGCCTGTTCTTCACTCCCTTCTAACGCTGATAAAGCCATAACTAAAGCGTGTGCCATTGTCCCACTTGGTTTTTGTCCTAGTTGTAGCGCCGCTAACACATTGGAAGTACCATCTAAACCACCTGCCAAAGCCGCCCGCGCTGCCCATAAAGAGGCTTGGGGACTAAAAGCCCTGCGTGTACCAAATTCTAAAAGTGTGGCTTTTTCTCCCGCTATATCCCTTAATCTTGCGGCTTTGGTGGCAATTAGAGTTTGATAATTCAGAGTATTTAAAAGATATGTTTCTACTATTTGCGCTTGCCATAAGGGTGCTTCTATTCGCAGTATAGGTTCATTTGCAAATATCGCTGTTCCTTCTGCAATTGCCCACACATCTCCAGTGAAGCAACCTTCCCGCAAAAGCTGCCAAAAACGCTCATTTGCGTGGGTAAAAATTCCCGTTGACTGCAAATCAGCAATTTGACTGTCATTAAACCGGAATTTAGTCAAATATTCCAAAGCTTGGGCTAAACCCATAGCTATTAAATAGCCAAAACCATCAGGTAAGCGTCTGACAAACAATTCAAAGCTCGCTTGCTTCTGTTCTATACCTTCACCAACATAACAAGCTGTCATTGTTAGCTGATAAAGGTCTGTTAGTAAGCTGTAATCCTCACAACTGAGATTTAATTCGGGATTTTTCCTTTCATAGTCTATATCTAGGAAAGTTGTCATCTGAGATGCCCCTACCAAGAATGTCTCTTTATTTATGGTAGTATTTACCATAAATAATGTCAAGCCTTGGCTAATAAATAATGACAAATTCCCCAAAAGCCTATATTCGTAAGGGAGTTAGGCTATTTTTTACAATTAATTTATATTTCTTAATAGTACAGATAGTCAATATCAAGAAGTTGAATAAGATTTACAGAATAATTGACCGCGGATAATAAGGGATGAATTAATGAATGGATTTTATGATTCTGTGCAGCTTTACATATAATAAGTTTAAGGGTTTAGCCCGAATTAGACTAACAAATGGTTTTTGTGTTTGCATGGGGAATAATTGCGTTACTATATAACAATAGAAACTAAATTTATATAAGAATAGGAAAACCAAGAAGAAATTAATACCAATTTCTTTGAAAACAGATAAAAGTTATTTCGATAGAAGGATGATATCAATTATGGATTCTGTAAGTCTCACCCACGAACAATTATCTCAAGCTATTAATGAACTTCCACTGGCAGCACTTCCTGAATTAGCTGATTTTATTGAATCTTTACTTTTTAAGCTTAATTTAACTCCTGCGGCTATTAATAATGAACCAGGGGAGAGTAATTTTTTATTAAGTATTGCTGGTATAGGAGAGTCTAGTGAATCCAATTTATCAGACAGAGATACAGAAAACGGAGAACTGGAAATTGTTCCAACTAGAGGTATCAAGGAATTTAATCATGAGGTAAATAAATAATCATGACGGCTATTTTAGATATAAGTTTCTTAGTGGCAATTGTTGATATTAAGGACGAAAATTATGGGCGTATCCTTGATGTTATAGTTGATTCAAAGGAAGTATTGGTTTTACCAACAACAGTTTTACCTGAAGTTTGTCATTTGCTTGCTTCTCGGTTAGGATATCCGACAACAAGACAGGTTTTAACTGAATTAGCTAATAGTAATGTCATTATTGAAGGGATTGATAAAACTGATTTAAAAAGGGTGATGGAGATTCTAGACCAATATACTGATAGTAAGTTAAACTTTGTGGATGCAACGATTGTTGCTATTGCGGAAAGGATGAATATTACTAAGATTTTTACTTTAAATAAACCTATTTTTAGTATTATTAGTCCACTACATTGTGCTGGTTTTGAGATATTTCCTGAATAGGCTATCAATCAGATCCCTGACTTCTTAAAGAAGTCGGGGATCTTGTATTTTGTACTTATTTTAAAGGAACAATTGCACTCATTTGGTCTAAATCCAGGACTGTTGCTAATTCTGTTTCTGTCATTAAACCTTTTTCGAGAACTATTTGCCGGAGAGATTTACCTGTTTCTAAAGATTCCTTAGCTACAGCCGCAGCATTCAAATAACCGATGTGGGTATTTAAGGCGGTGACTAATGCTAAACTGCCTTCAGCATAGGCTAAACAACGTTCTTTGTTAGCAGTAATTCCTTGAATACAGCTTGTGGTTAAAGCCGAAATTGTGTTACCTAAAATCTCAATGCTGTGAATTAAATTATAGGCAATGAGGGGCATCATTACGTTTAATTCTAATTGTCCAGCTTGGGCGGCAAAAGCGATCGCATTATCATATCCCATTACCTGAAAACATACCATTGATGTCATCTCTGCCATCACAGGATTATATTTTCCGGGCATAATTGAAGAACCAGGTTGGACTGGAGGAAGTTGAATTTCCTTAAATCCGGTTTTGGGACCAGAATCCATTAACCGTAAATCGTGGGATATTTTCACCAAATCCTGGGCTAAATTCCGCAACGCCCCAGAAACATTCACAAAAGCCCCCATACTTTGCATAGCAGCCATTAAATGGGGTGCTGGTTCTAGGGGAAATTCCAATAATTGCGACAGGATATCCACAACTCTTTGCCGATATTCTGGGTGAGTATTCATACCTGTTCCCGCCGCACTACCACCTAAACCCAACACCATTAAATCCCCAGAAGCAATGTAAAGACGGTTTTGGTGTTCTGAGAGAATTTGCGCCCAAGCCCGAAAATTATCCCCTAATCGCACGGGTACAGCGTCTTGGAGGTGAGTTCTCCCCGATTTGACGATATCTTGAAATTCTGTAGCTTTGGCTTCTAAAGCCGAAATTGCCTGTTCTAAAGCTGGTTGTAAAGTGCGAGAAAGTGCCAGTAAGCCACCAATCCGAATAGCTGTAGGGATGACATCATTGGTAGACTGTCCGTAATTTACATGATCATTGGGGCTAACGAGTTTATAATTACCTTTTTGATCTCCCAGAATTTCTAAAGCGCGATTTGCCAAAACTTCGTTAATATTCATGTGGTGAGAAGTTCCCGCACCAGCTTGATAAACATCAACGACAAATTGACCTCGTAATGCACCTGCTAAAATTTCATCAGTAGCTTGAATAATAGCCTTGCTGATATCTGCGGGAATACAATCCAATTCTCCATTGACAATAGCGGCGGCTTTTTTAATATATAAACCAGCATCTATATAAGTGGATAAAGGTTTAATCCCGCTAATGGGGAAATTTTCGATCGCCCTTTGGGTTTGAATCCCATAATATACGTTATTGGCAATTTGGCGATCGCCCATTGAGTCTTTTTCAATGCGAAAATCTGAATTGTTAGTCATATAAATGGAGAATGGGAACAGAAGAACAGGGAACAGGCAAAAAACTTATTTTTAACTCATAGAACTTACGCAACTGGCACATTGGTAGGGTGCGTCAGACTGCATAAATCTTGCAAATAAACAGATTGTTGATATCTGACGCACCCGACAACAGATTTTTGGTGTGACACTTGCGTAAGTCCTAACTCAATTGAGGATTGCTATATTTCCCACTTATCATAATACACACACCCGTGATTAAAAACGCCAAGGCACTGCAAAATCCAGCAAATACAGATGTTATTGTGGCTGGAAATACAAAACCAAAAATACTCATAGCTAAGGAAAATTCCCCAAAATACATCCCAATTCCTAAACCTGCCCATCGTTGGGTCATTAATCCTAAAATAAATGGAATCACCCCATTAGTAATTAAACTAAATCCAGCCAAAGCCAACAATATAATCAGGAAATGTGCGCCTAAACTTAGCATTAATATTATTGATAAAATAGTAGTACAGATACCCGCCAACATGGCTTGACGATTACCAATTTCAGTAGCCAAAAATCCCGCAGGTAAGGCAATAAAAGCCAAAGTTAAGCTAATTACTACCATGATTGTGGTGATATTATCTGTATTTAGTTGAGTTTTCAGAGTTTTGCTGATAGCACTCATCAGTAATCGAGAACCCCAAGCCATACTCAAACCTGTGACGAAAATTAAGCCTAATTTGGTAATAGGTATTTGCGACATTTTAGGGATTTTGGGGATGTTGAAAATCTCCCGATTAACTGGCGTTTCTGGAGGTGCAAAAAACCGGACAGTAAACACTGCCAGCAAAAGCACAAAAGAAGCTATGGAAAAAGCAAAAATCGGACCCAAACCTAAAATAAATGTATTACCAATATCCCGAAAAGAACCAACTATACCCCCAGCTAAACCTAAAAAACTCGCTGCCAATGGTAAATCTTTTGGGGTAGCATATTTTCCTAATAAAGAAATTGCCGGAGAACGAAATATTGTCATTGCTAATGCCCAAGCAATCAAAACTAAAGGTAAAATTCCTTTAATTACTTCTGTTGGGGGAATAAAAGTCACAACGCAAGGTATGGCAATAAACAAGCTTGCTGCTAAAATTACACCGGCGGAAATCAAGGGAAAGCGACTCCCTACCCAGCGAACAGCTTGATCTGAAAGTCCCCCCATAACTGGTTCTAATATCAGACCCAAGGCAGTTTCTAACACCAATAAACCAACTGCTAAGGATGCAGGAAATCCAAATTGAGTTAACAGTTTAGGCAAATATAGATTATAAACTAACCAAGTCAGGGTAATTGCTGCTTGTAATCCAGCTAAAGCCAAAACTTGCACCCATAAAATTCTGGGTTGGGATTTTGAGATATTCATAAAATTATATGGGAAAAAGTGCAAAATTACGGCACGTTCCGGGGAGATGAGGTAGAAAATTTACAAAATAATTCATTCCCGACTCAGTGACTTTTGCTGTATGATTTTGTAAATAATTGCAGTATAAGCTTTTTGTATGCAAATTTATAAAAGATTAGTATTAATTTTTAACAATGCAGTAAAATAGCATTATGGGATTAGCTGTAACTTAACGTACCTGTTTACAAACCGTCACAAGGGTTGTTATCAGCAATACACAATATTTGGTATGCTCACTCATACTCATGTCATTTCTTCCTTAAGGAATAGGTAATAGGCAGATGGAAAAATTAGTCATGAGTAAGTATTCTTTCCACTTACCTCTTCCCCGATGATCAATTATCCATTATTTCTTTCCTAAACTATTGCATGAATCTAAATCGAGTTAAATCCATCCCCAAATGGACACAATTACCATCTCCACCCATATTTTGTTCAGAAGTATCTATGCAATTGGGTGGAGATACATCCGTTGCCCAATTACAACAGCAGGTAGAATATTTACAAATCCAATTAGAGTTAGAAAGACAGGAAAATATTCAAAAGATACAGCAAATTCAGAAATTCCAAGGATTGCTACAATATATTACTGAACACATCCGCGATAGTCTAGATGATCGCAAAATATTAACAATTATTACTCAAGAATTAGTTGATTTATTACAACTTAATCGCTGTCAAATTGAACTTTATAATCCCTGTTTGACTGCTGCTACAGTTACCTACGAATATAGTGCGAGTTTACCCCATTTTCAAGGTTTAACCACAAAAGTTGCTGATTTCCCCCGAATTTATCAATCTCTATTGCAAAAACAAATCTGGCAATCTATAGAAATTGTTCCCGGACATAATTCTGGCTTACAAATGATGAGTCAATTGGCTTGTCCGATTTTTGATCATCAAGGTGTTTTGGGCAATATTTGGCTAATTCGGCATACAGAGGCAAAATTTGGAGAATTAGAAATATCTTTTTTACAGCAAATAGCTAATCAATGTGCGATCGCCATCTGTCAATCTCAACTCTACACCAAAACCAAAGCCCAAGTTCAAGAAATTGCAACCCGAGAACATCATTACAACGAATTTATCAGACATCTTGCCCAAGAATTACGCACACCGATTACTAATATTAATCTTGCTGTGCAAACCCTAGAAAGTCTCATGACACCACCGGGGATTATAGATATAGAAATAGTATGCCAACTATTACAAATTCTCCATCATGAATGTGGACGAGAAGATAAATTGCTTACCGATCTTCTTACCTTGACATATCTGAAAATCGATCCTGAACCTCCTAATTTAATTACTATTGATTTTTCAACTTGGTTATTTTCCATGGTTGAATCTTTTCGAGATGTTACCAATTGTCAGCAACAACAATTACACTTAGATATCCCCAGAGAAATTCCTCCTTTATCCACAGATATCACCGAGTTAGAAAAAATTATTACCCTACTACTCAACCAAGCTTGTCAATGCGCTCCCGCAGGTGAATCAATTACAGTTACCGCCGATGTGAATGCAAACACGGTAGAATTAAAAATCATTATTTCTGGTGTAGAGATGCCTCACCATAAACTGTCACAAGTTTTTCAGCCATTTTACCGCATTCCCAAACATTCCCCCTGGCAAGCACAGAACACTGGCTTAGAATTGGCATTAGTGAAAACAATAGTACAGCGTTTAGGTGGATTTATTCAAGTTATGAGCATGAACAATCGCATTACTTTTATCATGCAATTCCCACTGTTGTAGTTGTTTAGTGTCTTCAGCAATCTGTTGATAAATTTCGTGATTCAACAATTAATAAAGGCACCTCTCCCTAACCCTCTCCTAAGAGGAGAGGGAAAAGGAATAAGTAATTGGACAAAAATATTTACAGTCATTGCGAGCGAAGGGAAGCAATCACAACCCTTGGAATTGCTTCATTTCACGTCGTTCCATATGGCTAACGCCACGCAACGCTTACGCAATGAAATTGTGTAATTAATTCTGTCTCACTACCTATTAATCAAACCCCAGGAAAATTAACGATTTTTAAACCATGCAACACTAGCGCAAAAGTCAAAAGTCTGATATCATGATCTAATAAGCGGGTGAGTAGCTCAACGGTAGAGCAGTTGACTCTTAATCAATTGGTTGCGGGTTCGATTCCCTCCTCACCCATTAAATAAGATGTTAAAGAAATAAGCATGATCAAATAAAGGATATTTGAAGAACAAGAAGATCCCCGACTTCTTAAAGAAGTCGGGGATCTGCTACTCTGCTACGATCGAAGATATTCTTTTAAAACCTCAACTGTAGCTTTTCCAGTTTTTTCCCAACTAAATTGATTTGCTCTTTTCAGACCTTTTTCTGAAAGTTGTTTTCTCAGTTCTGAATCATTAATAACTGCTTGCATTGCTGCTGTAATCTCCCTCGCATTATAGGGATTAATTAAAATAGCAGCATCTCCCGCAACTTCTGGAAGTGAGGAAATATTAGAAGTAATAACTGGTGTACCACAAGCCATTGCTTCTAAAACCGGTAAACCAAATCCTTCCCACAGAGTAGGGAAAACAAGTGCTAATGCTTGATTAATAATTATTGGTAATTCGTCATAGGAAACATAGTTAAGGAATTTAACAAGATGACTTATTCCTAATTCTTGAGTTTGTGCTTCTAATAATGGAGAGTAACGTTGATCATAGGGTCCGGCTAACCATAGTTCATAATCATTTTTGTGAGGTAATGCGGAAAAAGCGGTAATTAGTCTTTGGAGGTTTTTGTAAGGGTCTTGACGACCAATATATAGGAAGTAATTGCGGGTAGGAAGGTTCAGGAATTGGAAATGTGAGTTATCTCCCGCCAAGAGAATTGGTGTAATTTTATTACTAGGAATTTGGTAAAATTGGGTGATATCATTGGCTGTTGATTCTGATATACAAATAATATGTTCTGCTTGTTTAAAAACTTCAGGAGTATAGTATTTATGGTATGTCGTCAATGGTGAAAAGCGTTTAGGAAACCGCAGTGGTATCATATCAAATGCTGTAACAACAAACCGACAATTAGTATATAAAGGTGCTTCGGGAATAGGGGAAAATAAAAGTTGGGATTTGAGGTTTTGATAGATTTTTGGTAATTGGAATTGTGTCCACAATAAACGGCGTAAATGTCCTTTCAAACCTTGTTCTGAGGTTAGGTTAGTAGGAGTTTGATAGCAGTTATAGTTAGGGAAAGATTGGGAAGTTAAAAGTATTGGCTCAAGTTTTTGTAAATGAGGTAAAAGATTAAGAGCGTAGGTAGTTGTACCTGTAGGTTTGGTAAGTAAGAATGAAAGATTAGTGAGTAATTGCATTTTTAATTTTTAGTTAGGAATGTGAATTAAATAAGGTGCAAAAGTAGGGTGTGTTAGCGACAGCGTAACGCACCATTCCAGGTTACATCAGAATTGCAGGTTATTAAATTTGCGTTCCTTAGTTCAGTTATTAATATTTTTTATTCATACAAATTCAGTTTTAAATAAGCCCATATAATTTTTATTTTCTTTTTTTTATTATAAAGATTACAGAATTTCAGGAATATTACCTTGATTTAGCCAATTAATCATTAAATAAGGATGAACAATGTGAAATTCATGGATAGGAGAATTATAAATACTATGTCTTTCAGGAATGATAAGTTCAATATCTTTATTTAAAAAATCTTTAAAATTAGCTGTCACTAATAGATTAGCTCGACCAGCTAAAGCTGTTTCTAAAACGTGCTGATCTTCTATATCACTAATAGGAATAACACCTGATCCTCCTAATGTTAATTGAGGCTGAATTTGAGCATAACTGCGGATAACATCTACATAAAAAGACGCATCCTCAGCCAAGGGAGTTAATCTTAATAAAACTTCTTCTAAACGATTTAACATTCCCCAAGAAATCACAAGTTCTACTTTTCCCATATAACAGCGACCATAACGAACTGTATCAACTATACTTTGACAAGCTGATAGCTTGCGTGGTGTAGCCATATTTTGATTTTCTTTGATATCAGCTAATAATGCCGCACACCAAATATTGAGATCAAGACATAAGCGTAAATGATTAGACATCACGAGTTAACTCAACTGAAGCACAGAGTAAATCATCTTCAGTTTCTAAAGAATTTAACCAATTTTTATCTATATTTTGGGCAATTCTTTGTTGAGCGAGTTTGTATTGATGGTGCAATAAAACTCTTGTAATTTCTTGACTAATTTCTTGCCACTGTGCTTCAGAAGCAACCCCATTTAACTGTAAGAGTGCTGACCAAGCATCATGAGGTAACATAGCTCCTAGCTTGATTGAAGCACTGGCTATTTGGGATATTGAGCGATTTTCCATTTTTGATAATACACTAATTCGCTCTGCTGTTTCTACGTCTAGGTCTGCTGAGATGGTTTTTTCTGTCATTGCTCTATTTTTCTCATGAGTTCTATAAAGATTATAACTTTTAATTGGAATTGTGTCCATAATAAGCGGTTTAAATGTCCTTTCAATCCTTGTTCTGATGTTAAGTTAGGAGGAGTTTGATAGCAGTTATAATCAGGGAAAGATTGGGAAGTTAAAAGTATCGGCTCAAGTTTTTGTAAATGAGGTAAAAGATTCAGAGCGTAAATAGTTGTACCTGTGGGTTTGGCAAGTAAGAATAAAAGATTAGTGAGTAATTGCATTTCTCATTTTTAACGAGTAGGATATTACTGTACTGCATAAGGTGTAAATTGCCGTTTAAAAGCAGAATGAAAACCAAGGACAATATCTGAATTTGGTACACCCATTTGCACTAATCTTTCAGCTATAGATTCTTCGGTTCCGTTGTACTGAATCCAAATTTTGCCGTCTTCAATGTCAAAGTGCATCACTGGTCCAAACACTCGTTTATCGCCTTGCCATCCGATATAATTGAGTTGGTAATGGTCATGTTCACTATCAAATATTAGTTGTGCTTTGACTGGATCATTTGTGGTACAAATCTGGGCGTGTTCTGTTAAAATTTGTGTGATAAATTGTCTATACTTTTCTATTTTATCCATTGTCGAACTTCCTCCTGTTTAGGATCATAAATCATCAGCTTGACTTGATATCGCTGTAGCATTCGTTGAATAAATGGAAGTTGAAAAAAGTCATAATAAGTCTCAAAAGGGATGGCTAAGTAAACAATTCGGTTTGGTTCTTGTTCTTCAAGTGCTTGGCTATAGTTAAGATATTGACCTAATGCTGTATGGAAACTACTGATATCTGAATCTCCAATAAAGCTTTTAATTTCTACAGCAATTTTTTCTGAGTCCCTTTCTGCGGCTATGGTGGTTTCTGCGGCTAAATCAATTTGGAGTTTAATTGCTTCACTAATGCGAATGGTTAAGGGGTCATGGGTAATATTCCATCCTTCTTTTATTAAAGCATTTTTTACCTGTTGATGGAAAACATCTTTTGCCATTGTTTTTGTGTGAATATGAGTTAAAAATCATTTGTATTTTAAGATTTAGTTTTCTTTCTTCTCCTAGTTTATCATAATTTTATGATATCATTTACGGATATTTTTGCATGAGTCTACCATCCAAACAATGTCCTTTTAAACCTTGCTATTAATGATGTTGCTGATTTCTCATGTAATCACATATACCATAAATTTTTCCTAATGCAGCTTGTGGTTTTATAATTAATCCCATTGTTGCTTTGATGATTTGCAGAATAAGTTTCATAGTAAAAATTGATTTATTTGTATACCTGTTAATTGTAAATAAATAACTATAGGTACTATATCTAATCTTTTTAAAAATGTTTCTATTAGTAATTGATGAAGGTTGATGTATGACACTTAATTGTTTAGTAATGGCTATTAAATGTCCTTGATTAGCATAACGTCTGCAAAAATCAAAATCTTCATAATATAAAAAATAAGCATGATCAAATAAAGGACATTCAGAAAATTTATTTAGATTAATTATTATACTACAACCGGAAACCCAATCACAATTAATATAATCTGTGTCGTTATTAGTTAATAAATCTACTTCTAAAATTGCGCCATTTTCAGGAATAAAGCGACCACCAGCAAACCAAATTTTCTGTTCAGGATTATAAACAATTGTACCTAAAATTGATAATTGTTGATATGAATTAAAAAAGAGTTGAGCTTTTTCTAAAGTATTTTCTGGTAAGTAAGCATCTGGATTAATTATCCAAACTATTCCTTGTTTATCTTGATTAAAAATCCATTGTAAACCTAAATTACAACCTCCACCAAAACCAAGATTTTTTTCAGAATCAATAATTATTGTTGATTGATATTGAATATCATTAATTGAATTATCATCAAGTGAATTATTAATAATAATAACTTGATAGTTACTATCTGGAGAAGATGGTAGAGAACCTATTAATTTAGTTATTAAATTGGTAGAATAATAATTGACTATTAAAAAGTAAATCATAATAAATTAATTGTAAAATAATTATTTTAAGACAAGTATTTAAACGGTTTTTAATGAAGATATTAATTACCATCTTTCAGTAAGTTTGCCTATTAAACCATAATAAGTTCCTAATAGACAAGCCCATATTTTTAATTGTTTATCTTCTAAATCATAGAACATAATCAAAAAGATTTTAACCAGCACATATTTTATTCGTCGAATTAAGCTGGTAAAGCGATAGAAACCTTGAGAAAAATGAGTTTCCAAGTAGGTATGGTTACGACAAATATAATAATAACGTAAAGCTGAATATTGTTGTATATAGCGATATTGATTTAGAAATTTTATTTGAATAGGACGACCAAAATTGTGGTGCATGATAGCTTTAGTCACAATTAGATTATGAAACCCTTTTTGCCTTAGTCGTAAGCCATAATCAAGGTCAATACCATCAATAAATAAATCAGCACAAGGAGGAGAAATAGTTTTAGCCGCAGTCAAAGAAATTAAAGAACCTGATGTAATTGGTGAATCACATTCATAAATATTAACACTATTATTATGCTTAATTTCTTGAAAATGATCATTAGCGAAAATTACACTTTCTATAATTTTACCCGTTCTAGGATCACAAGCAGTAGGGGCAATAATGCCAATTTTATAGTTATCTTGTTCAGATAATTTATGATAATTTGTCAGCAAGATTTCTAAGCAATTTGGAGTAGGAACACTATCTTGATCAAATGTCCATAGAAAATCATATTTTTGATGAATAGTCCATTCTAATGCTTTTACTAACCCTGCGGCAATTCCAATGTTATTTGGATAATGATGTATTCGCAATAGTTCATTTTTATCATTTAGTGACAATGGTTTATCAGAGTTATCTACTATATATATAGCTGTAACTTGAATTGATTGGGCTTCTATTGCTTCGATACACATATTAGCAGATTCTTGATCTTCGTAACAAGTAATATAAGCTGCTATTTTTGATTGCATATTATTAAGCTATTGTCAATAAGCAGCAATGAGAACTGATAGCACATAGAGCAGTCAAAAGATAAATAAATGAAGATGTTAAAAGCTCTAATCATAAATTAGATTAATAAATAAATTGAAGTTATAAAGCGAAATTGTTGTCATATTAAACGATAGTTATTAACTTTGGTTAATATCTTATTGTCATGGGTATCATAAATTAATTTTAATAAAAAGAAGAATTCGTTATCTCCGTTGCTCTCAACTTAATGAATCCTCAACATTTAAAAAACTGGTTTACTAATTTCTGTTATTGTACCTCATAAGATCAGAAAGTGCTGTATATATTGTTTGTACTATTTAGTGAGTATAAAGTAGAACTCAATATCTTCTAATGAGTTAGATAAAGTAGGTTGTGACCATACTGACGACCAAGAACAAATATGGTTATGTACATAATTTATGAGTACACTAAAACTTTCATAAGTAAATGTATGATAATGAATATCAGCTTGGGCTTGAAAATTTTCTTCTATTGTTGAGTAAAGCTTTTCCGAGGATACCTGAAATGCCAATTCAAAAAATTCAATATAATGCTCCTTGTCTCTATTTTTTGAAGGTTCTTGATAGTCTAGAATTAGGTGTTCTAGGACAGTTAACTTGCGTTTTTTATCAAACGTTCTTTCTTTATCTGGTATTACCAAAACAATAGACCCACCCATACGCAGTTTTTTATAAGCTTTCTCCAAAGCTCCTATAGGATTTCTAAGATGTTCTATCACATGACAAGCAACTATAAAGTCTAGACTATTATCTTCAATTCCATCCAAATTGTTTAAGTCACTTAAAATGTCTGGCTCTATAAAATTATAAAATTGTTGTCCGGGATAAAGTTGATGTTGAAGTTCACTTTTAGAAAATCTGTCAACATACTTGACATGACAGTTTAAAGGTAATGGTAAAGGAGATGCACCAGCACCACATTCTATTCCATAACCAGTTAGCCTAGATGTAGCAATCTCTCGCATTTTCATCATGTTGATATCTCTAGGTGGATTTATCCATTCTTCTAACGACCATTTACGCGGAGCAGGACGACCAGGAAGAAGATTTATTAGCACTTCATCTGTTACATTATTGATATCAGTTGGCCAAGTGAAGCCATGTTGAATTACCCAGTCTAAATCTGGTATGTAGTGACGATATCCATTTTTCACTAAAAAGACAGAAGAACCGAAAATATCTCCATTAGATTGAACTAGACAGTCATTATAATTTATAGAAGAAACTTCCGCCGACCCAGAAATATCTTTAGTATATTTATCTAAAAAAACTGCTTTTTGACTAATTAATTTTTCAAATAGTTTGATAATTTTCATTTTTCTTACCCTTGATTTCAGAAGTAACCCAGATATAAATATAGAGTAAAACCAGATATAATCTGCTAAAAATTCTTAGCTTTTGTTTGAATAAATCCATTGATTTTATTGATTTCAACTGACCAGTCTGCATGGTTATTTTTAATATAATTAATAGCATTATTTGTAATTATTTCAAATTCTTTATATCGCTCAATTGCTGCTGATATTGTTTCAGCTATACAAGTAGCACTTGGATTAGCTATAAGACAGTTCTCCTTATCTCTCAACAACCATTGTGTACTTGCGTTAAAGTTAGAAACTACTAATACACCACACGCCATCATCTCAAAAGGCAAGTAAGAGGGATGCTTAGTCATCATCATGGAAAGTCCGATATGACAAGAACGATACAAATTTCCTGTTTCTGTATAACTTAGCAATCCAAGGTTTTCTACCACTCCTTCTAACCCATATTCTTTAGGGTTCCAATCAGCACCAGCAGATAAAATTTCCACATGAAAACCATAACTTACCTTCAGTTTTCGCATTGCGGCAACTGCTAACTCAAAACCATTACGCGGATGTCCTGGGCGACCATAAAAAAATACACGTTTAGGAGTATTATCCTTCTTGGAACTACTATCAGGATAAAAAACTTTAGTATCTACACATGGAGTAAAGTGAATAGCTGTACCAGAATATTCATTTTCATATATCTTCTTTAAAGTAATAGTATTGGCAATGCCATAAAACCCAAATCTGTATGTGGCTTCAGCTTGAGCATAAGTAGATCCTGCTGGATAAAATAAAGGTTCAAAATCTTGGATAAAATAAAACTTTAACCCAGTATTGTCTACTTTTAGCAATACATAAGCGGTTGTCCAGAGAGTAGCTATAGAAAAATCTGATGCTGGTATGTTCTGAATTGCTTGTGCAGAATTCAGGATTATTACTTCAGCGCTGTGTAAATTAGGAAATGCTTTAGTAATTTGATCATGGATAGCATCAGAATTACTATCACCACAAATTAGAAATCTTTGCTGTATTCCTTCATGATTGAGTAAATAATCTGCTGTACGAAGTATCGTCATTACACCACCATAAAAAGCATTAGTAAAAGATGGTATATACCAATTAATAGTGTAAACTCCTGATCTACTAACTCTTTCAGGATGTTGTTGATCTTGAGAAATATCTGTATATGAAAAATCAATAACTTCTGCCAATGCAGAAGCATCTTTAGTGTATTTATCTAAAAAAAGTATTTTTTGACTAATTAATTTCTTAAGCAGTTTGATGATTTTCATTTTTTTAATTTTAATTTTAAAGGGACAATAGAGCCAAATGCAGGATGAAAATAGGGATCATCTGCTAAAGACTCATGAAATTCTGAGAAATCATTAGTTGGTAAATATGCCAAAAATGCACGGGCATGGGGATTGACCAAACCCCGTTTATTAGTCGAACGACTAGCTTGACAAAGTTTAATTATTGAATCCTGCACAGAAGGATAATTGCTGGATAATCCGCCTATACTTAAGTAATGTTCATAATTAAAAGCTACAGCCCAAGGAGAACTTGCGCTGCAATTTCGATACCATAAAGCTCCACCAAAAATATCCCAGGAATATAAGTTACTTTCACGCAGCAATGGATAGCCATTATCCAGTTGATCAACAACTAATCCAGCTTCAACAACTATATTTTTATCTGTTAGAACCAGTGCAGAGGCAAATCCAATATCTGGATGATTGATAACCCAGCCACTTAATTCTTGTATCCATCCCTCATTGAATCTAATAACTTGTCCCGATACGAACACAACTACATCAGTAATATTTTGTTTTGCTGCTTCTGCTAATGTTGTTAATTTAGAATTTCCTTCATGAATCAGCAAGCAATTAACAGGTATATTGATTTTTTTGATAAGAATTTCTAGCTCATTTTGGTGTGTATTATAAGTAGACTCTGGTAAAACTATTATTGCTTTGTGCCATCTAGCGTCAGCAAATTCCGAGACAGCACTGATGCAAACAGATAAACTATCCCAAGGTACATCACCATCAATAACAACTGATACTCTTGCGGGTTGAGCTATCCATTCTAATTGAAAACCAGATTCTGGATGTGGTGAAACTGTTGCTGGTAATTGCATCCTAAGCAGATGATCTTGGATAGATCGTAATTGCGCTTCAAGCGCGTATGGCTTAGAATCTATTCCCAAAGAAGTAGATCCTTGTATGATGCGCCAATGGTAAAGCACAGAATGTATTCTGGCAATACGTGATGTTTGTTCTGTAATACGAAGAAACAAGTCCCAGTCTTGCGCTCCATCCGTTTCTGAACGAAAGCCACCAATCTTCTCTACCAAATCGCGGCGAGCAATACATAAATGAGTTAAATAGTTAGCTGAATATAAAATTTCTGGACTCCACTGTGGCTTAAGTAGCAGCCTGGACCTTACCATACTGTTTTCACTAACACAGTCTTTGTCTGAGTAAATAAAGTCTATATCTGGCTGCTTATTTAGTTCATGGATCACTTCATAAAAAGCTGAAGGTGATAACAAATCATCATGATCAAGTAAAACTATAAATTCACCTGATGCCATTTTTAGAGAAACATTAGAATTACCGGAAATTCCTTTGTTTTCTGGCATAATATTGAGCTTAACTCGATTATCTTGTAAACTTAACCTTTTTAAATAACCGATATTCTGTAAGTTATTGATATCTGCAAATGCAATACATAACTCCCAGTTCGTGTAACTTTGCTGTAAGACACTATTAATTGTTTCTTTTAAGATAGACAATGGCAATTTATAAACTGGAAGTATTACGCTTAAAGAAGGTTGATAATTAAATCCTAAGGCATTTATTTTTTGCTGTTCCAGTTCTTCATTCGTTATTTCATATAATTTAATCCATTGTCCATATTCTGGAGAATCAGCCAAATTTTGTAAAACTTTTGCTATTAGCGTATCGACAAAATCAATGTTTGTGCGAAAGCCCATAAGTTTATGCTTGATAAAATTAAATATGCGCTTGAAAAATATAAGAGATATTTTTTGGCGTAAATTGGTTATGATTCTACTACAAAGCTTTATAAAAGGTGAGTTTAATATGGATTTTTTAAACTTTAAATATATTGATCGTAACTTCCAAAATTTACTTGTTTCCATCCAAGATACAACATTTATGGATTTTTCGAGTTCCGCCTGAGTTTGGATCAATTGAGACTGGGATTTTTCGAGTTCTGCCTGAGTATTGAGTAATTGAGATGCTAAATTGACTTTCTCTAGTGTTAATTTGTCTACACTTTCTGTTTGGTCTTTTATGTTATCTACGTTCCACTCATGAAATTCAATGAGTTTATTAATTTCCTGACGGTCATCCTCTATTTTTCGTAATAAAATACCATGAGGTATTATGTCGGATATATAAAACTTATAATCAGGCACAAAACCACAAGATAAAAAAGCATTTAGCCAATTAATACGAGGTAAAACAGTTAAATGAGTTGGTTCGGCAAAATCATCAGATGTGGATGAAAAAAATATTGAATTAGCATATAGACACATATTTCTAATTGCACACATTGCCTCATCTCGTGGCATATGCTCAACTACTTCAATACAAGTTATTAAATCATAATTACCTTTATTTTTCTGAAAGGCATCTGAATTAGTGGCAGAAGAAACAAAAACAAAAGGCTTTAAATCTTCTCTGAGACAGGATATTGCATATTGAGAACAATCAAAACCATGAATTAAAGTACCTCGGTTATAAAATGCTTCCAATAAAAACCCTTTCGCACAACCTACGTCTAAAACAGATTTAGGTGAAACATAAGTTATTAACCTGTCTGCAACAGCATTAAAAAAACGTAGCCAGTGTCCATCATTAGCTGCTCTATCATAAGGAAGACCTGGTACCATTTTTAGATAATAATCTTCATTATATAAATCTTGATATTTTAAATTATTCATTCTTATTTAATTCCCTAAGTTCAATGTACTCAAATAATAATCTATAGTTTTTTGACCATTGCCCCTAAACTTAACCTTGCCGTTATCGAGAAAAATGAGCCTATCACAAGATTGTTTCACAAATTCTAAATCATGAGAAACTACTAGAATAGTCACATTATCATCCCAAAACTTATCCATTCTTTGCTTACACTTATTCTTAAAACCCTCATCTCCAACTGATAAAACCTCATCCAAGATCAAAATATCTGGCTGTACATCAGTCGCAATAGAAAACCCCAAACGAGCCACCATACCTGAAGATAAACCCTTAACTGGAACTAAAGCATAATCCTCCAAATCTGCAAACTCCAAAATAGAACGCGCTCTTGCTTTCATCTCAGCCCTAGAAAAACCCAACAATACACCATAAAGGAGGATATTGTCCATTACAGAGATTTCCGCATCAAAACCTGCTCCTAATTCAATTAAAGGCGCAACTTGACCTCGGACTCTGACAGTACCAGTGGTAGGCTGTAAAATCCCAGAAATTATCTTTAACAGAGTGGACTTACCTGAACCGTTAGCACCAATTATACCTATTTTTTCTCCTTTCGCAACCACCAAGTCAATATTATCTAAAACTAATTTCTTCGCAGGTTGACGATATTTACCCTCTACCACAGATAGGAGCGTTTTTTTTAAATCATAGGAAAATTCCTCTTGAGTCCTTCTCCACAGCGAAACATTGTCCAAACGTATTACTTCCATTTACAGCCAATCCATAAATTGATGTCGCCACAGGTGAAAACAAGTCCATCTTAAGCAATACCTTGTCCAAATTGGAAAAAAGCCTTGATTTGTAGATTGGGTTGTGGAACGTGAACGTTCGCGGAGCAATTAGCATAAAACCCAACATGAGCGTTGGGTTGCGCTGTCGCTTAACCCAACAAAGCAGGAAATGGACAAGGTATTGTCTCAAGGCTAAAATAATTATGCCATTAAGCAAAGCCCGGCGATTTATAAACTATCGGGTTCAATACCTAACTCCCTTAATTTTTGCGCTAGAATAGCTGCTTTATTCTCTGCGTCATCAGCACGCTGACGTTCAACTTCAACCTTTTGACGTTCAGATTCAGCCCTTTGATATTCAACCTCAGCCCTTTGATATTCAACCTCAGCTTTTCTCATTTCTTCTAAATTAGCTTCTTCTGGTGTAGGGACTAATCTTCCTTCAACAGTAAAATATCTTAACTTATCTTCCCAAACCCCTAGATATAAACCTAACTCCTGACTCCAATACCAGGCATTTTCTGATGCTGGAATAGTTTTATACTCACTGTCTGTTAATCGCCATCCTACCAGTTCTAAGGTATTCGGGGAAAACCAAAAATACTCAGGGGTGCGGAATTGATTTTGATACAACTGTTTTTTCAATCCCTTATCTACCTTCGCTGTAGAATCAGAAAGTAATTCAATTATTACATTGGGATATTTACCATCTTCTTCCCATATTACCCAAGAAAGACGTGGACGTTTTTCCGTGTCCTTAACTAAAAAAAAGTCTGGTCCTCTAAAGTCTCGATTTTTTAACTGTTGTCGGCTATAGTAAACGCTAAGATTTGCACCGATAAAAAAATCTTCTCTATTACGCCATAACCATTCTAAACAAGTTACTAATATTAATAGTTGTGTATAGTGTAAAGAGCTTTCCATTTCTGGTTCGTCGCTGAGTAGTTCAGTGCAATCTGGCATTAATGCTTCTATTTCTTGTGCGGTTAAAGCCATAGATTTTATTAGGATAAATTACTATCTTTGGTTAATTATAAACTATCAGGTTCTAGTCTAAGGAACGCAAATTTAATAACCTGCAATTCTGATGTAACCTGGAATGGTGCGTTACGCTGTCGCTAACACACCCTACTTTTGCACCTTATTTAATTCACATTCCTAAGTAGGTTGGTGTTGAAAATTGTCGTTATGGAAAGGCAAAAGGCACTCATGCAAGAGGCAAGAGTGAAGAGGGTTTGGGCGATTTTACATTTCTTTACACAGGTTGGTTTTATTGTGTTCACCTACTTATGCAATTACCAAACGATAGCTATGTTAGAGGGTGTTTGAAAAGTTATGCTTGATGTATCAAATATTTTTTACCCCTCCCTAACCCTCCCCTTGTAAAGGGGAGGGAACTGGATTTTTATTGTTTCCCCCCTTGTAAAGGTGGGACTAAGGGGGTAGCAATGTGATGAAAATTACGGAATACCACTTTTAAAACATCCTCTTAGAGGTTGTTTGAAAAGTATTAGATCAAACCGATAATCTCCAAAAACCTAACCCCCCTGCCCCCCTTCCCTACGTTAGCGCAGCGTGCCGAAGGACGGGAAGGGGGGTTTCAAAGCCTCTCCCCGCTTCGGGGAGAGGTTTGGAGAGGGGTTTGTTTATACATTAAAAACTTTTCAAACATCCTCTTACAGCAAATCCATAAATTGATGCCGCCACAGGTGAAAACAAGTCCATCCCAAGGCTAAAATAATGATGCCACTCAGTAAAGCCCCCCAAATCAGACCTAAATCTGGTGGAGAACCTGATAATGTAATCTGACGGAGACTTTCGATGATTGGGGATAAGGGGTTCAAACCTAAAAACTGTTTTACCGGCTTGGGAACAATAGCTGCTGGGTAAAATATCGGACTGCTAATCCAAATTACAAATACTACCAATTCATAAAAGTAAGGTAAATCCCTGAAAAATACGTACAAAGCACTGACTAAAAAACCGACTCCTGTAGAAACTAAAATTAATGCTAAAAATGGAAATACTAAAGCGATGACATTGATGAGACTTTTGGAATTAATCAATGTCATAATTGCTAGTAACGGAAATGCTCCCACTGAAAATTGAAAGACATTGGACGAAATCATTGATACCGGAAAAACACTAACTGGTAACTGAATCTTATTTAATAATGCACCATTGCCGACTACGCTGGTTAAAGCTTGGGATGTGCAAGCGGAGAAAAAATTAATTACTAACAGTCCTGTCAGCGCTGCCAGCATATAGTTAATGATGGAGTTACCATAGTAGGATGCAAAGGTAGCACCAAAGATGGCAGTATACAACCCTGTCATAATCAATGGGTTCAATAGTGACCAATAAACCCCTAGAAAAGACCCCCGATAACGGACTTTAAGTGTCCGTCCAACTA
This sequence comes from Anabaena sp. 54, assembly GCF_017355725.1. Taxonomy (NCBI): domain Bacteria; kingdom Bacillati; phylum Cyanobacteriota; class Cyanophyceae; order Nostocales; family Nostocaceae; genus Anabaena; species Anabaena sp. 54. The sequence continues at coordinate 67,773 of NZ_JAAVWA010000011.1, read as the reverse complement.
AGACGTGCAGGAGTTCGCAATAACGCTGCACTTGTAACCAATTTAAATTATCTTTCAGGGAAAGTGTCATTCTTATAGCACCATTACACACCGGAAAAAAGTCATTTTGGCATTCTATACCATACGAGTGCAATTGTTGACGATTAATTTTCAGATAAGTGAAATTTTATCTATCTCAGGTAATTACTTACAAACTATCAGAGTCAATACCTAACTCCCTTAACCGTTGAGCCAAAATTGCTACTTTAGCCTCCGCATCATCAGCCCTTTGGCGTTCACTTTCAGCCTTTTCTGCCAATTCTGTAGGTATGAGTAATTTATCACCTGTATCAAGACGGTAAAATCTTAAAAGCTCCCCTTCCACTTCTAGACGCAATCCCAACGGCTGAGATAAACTATCGGTAATGGGTTGATAAATCTCATCCTGTAAACGATACCCCTGTAACTTTTTGTTAATCCATTCTCCTTTCGGGTCAAATAACCAATATTCTAAAATCCCTAATTGTTCATACAATAACTTCTTTTGCTCTTGATCCTGCCTTTGAGTTCCGGCACTGGTCATTTCCAAGACAACTTGGGGAACTTGACCTTCTTCCCAGACCTTATAATTATCTCTACCTCCAGGTGGCACATCAAAAATTACCATCACATCTGGTGCTACTCTTAATTTCGGAAAACTTTGAGCATAGTATAAAAATTGATTTGCGAGTACCGTTGCTTGTCTTCCTGCTAGGTACTGTTTTAAAACTTCTAAAGTAGTTAAAATCGCATAGAGATGTATATAGGTTTCTGCCACGGGTTCTCCATCAGAGCTAGGATATTCGATGGTGACATCGGTTAACTTTATGGTTGTAGTCATAGTTTTTTCCTAATTAACCACACTATCAGGATCTAAGTAGGTGAACACAATAAAACCAAACTGTGTAAAGAAACGTAAAATCGCCGAAAACTTCTTTACTCTTGCCCATTGCCTCTTGCCTTGCCATAACGACAATTTTTAACGCCAACTCACTTACGCCTAGCGATCGCAAATAAGTAGTGAGACAGAATTAATTACACAATGTCATTGCGTTAGCAAAGCGTGGCGTTAGCCATATGGAACGAAGTGAATTGAAAATGTTGGGTTTCGTTCCTCAACCCAACCTACGTATTTTTGCTTTTTAGTCTTAACCGAACAGTATTGTATCAGGATCTATTCCCAGCGATCACGCCATAACCACTCTAAGCTAGTTACCAATAATAGGAACTGCATATAATGCAAAGAACTTTCCATTTCCGGCTCATCACTTAATAAACGAGTCGCATCGGGCATTTGTTGTTCTAGCTGTTGGGCTGTAACAAACATAAGAGTATACCTACTTGCTTACTGATTTAATTTTAAGCCATGAACAATGAAAACAGAGTGCCAGATTCAGCTACACTGAGATTTGGATTATTTTATTTTAACTAGATCATGGACATCGGACAGAAAGTTAAGGTGATTCGTTTGCGCGATCGCGTATCCTCTACTATCGCTCAAAAACTCGGCAAAATTGGCACTATCGAAGGCTACAAAGTCACAGATGGTAAAGGAATTGGTGTGGTAGTCAAGTTTGACGACAACTCCTCCACTTGGTTTTTTGAAGATGAAATCAGACCAGCTTAGTCAAAACAACTTATAGCAGAGGCTAAGAAGATTGGTTGAGTGCTAAGTTGTTATTGACAAGATCGGCAAAATTGGAAATTAAGTAATGGCCTTGATACTGACGTTTTTGGGCAAAAACGGCATCGCTCGCAGTAAGATAGCGATCGCCGCAGCCATTAGTTTGGCAACACAAGGCAAACGGGTACTCCTAGCAGGACTAGCAGATCCAACATTGTCAATTCTACTCAATACTACTCTGACTCCTGACCCCCAGGACATCTCTCCCAATCTCCAAGCAGTACAGTTTCAAGCATCTGTACTGCTAGAACGCAACTGGGAAGAAGTGAAAAAATTAGAGGCTCAATATCTCCGTACACCAATTTTTAAAGAGGTTTATGGGCAAGAATTGGTAGTATTACCGGGCATGGACAACGCCCTCGCTCTCAATGCGATTCGTGAATATGATGCCAGTGGCAAATATGACGCGATTATTTATGATGGTACGGGCGACGCTGCCAGTTTGCGAATGTTGGGAATGCCAGAATCTTTAAGTTGGTATATGAGAAGATTCCGACAATTGTTTGTTAACTCCGATTTAGGGAAAACAATTTCCGAATCTCCTGTAACGCAACCTTTAATTAGCAGCCTGTTTAATTTTAATTGGACTACTGATAATTTCTCTCAACCCACTAACCAAGTTAATAATTTCCTCGAAGAAGGTAAAGCTGCCTTAGCTAATCCTCGGCGCGTTGCTGCTTTTTTGGTGACAACATCAGAACCCATTGATGTGGCAAATTCCCGTTATTTGTGGGGAAGCGCTCAACAAATTGGTTTAACTATTGGTGGAGCAATTTTAGTTCCTGGTGGAGAAAATACCAATTTATCCGAGGAATTTGCACCTCTACCTGTGAGCATAGTTCCTGATGTTGTCAATGGTGAATGGCAACCTCTGATAGATGCTTTACCCAACTTTGTCGAGCAAGCATTACAAGCTAACCAACCAATTGAAATTGACGTACATAATCGCCAAGTACGCTTATTTTTGCCTGGGTTTGACAAAAAACAAGTCAAGCTTATTCAACAGGGTCCAGAAGTCACCGTAGAAGCCGCAGATCAAAGACGTAATATCTTCCTTCCCCCGGCTTTAAGTGGGAAACCTGTCACAGGTGCAAAGTTTCAAAATAGTTATTTGATAATTTCTTTTTAGGGATTGGGGACTGGGGATTGGGGACTGGGCAATAATTACCAATTACCCATTACCTATTACCAATCACCTATTACCAATTACCATTACACCTTATGTCTGAATCAACTCCCATTAATCCCAATTCGCAGCCGAATGAGGCTGTAGAATCTCCAAATCCAGAAGTTACAATTACAGAAGACCGCAATGCAAAAACTCGGCAATTGCTGGGAATGAAAGGTGCGAGTGCTGGGAAAACTTCTATTTGGAAAATTCGCTTGCAATTGATGAAACCGATTACCTGGATTCCCCTAATTTGGGGTGTGGTCTGCGGTGCGGCTTCTTCTGGTAACTATACCTGGACTTTAGAAAATGTTTTGAAGTCTGCCCTGTGTATGTTGCTTTCTGGTCCGTTGTTGACTGGTTATACCCAAACCATCAATGATTATTATGACCGGGAAATTGACGCGATTAATGAACCTTATCGTCCTATACCTTCGGGGAGAATTTCGGAAAAGCAAGTAATTAGCCAATTCGTGCTTTTAGTATTATTAGGATATGGAGTGGCTTACACCTTAGATTTATGGGCAGGTCATTCAGTTCCTAATGTTTTACTGTTGTCTGTTTTTGGTAGTTTCATTGCCTATATCTATTCTGCACCACCATTGAAATTAAAACAAAATGGTTGGTTAGGAAATTATGCTTTGGGTGCAAGTTATATTGCTTTACCTTGGTGGGCTGGTCATGCTTTATTTGGGGAATTGAATTGGACAATTGTGGTTCTGACTCTATTTTACAGTTTGGCTGGTTTAGGTATTGCCATTGTTAATGATTTTAAGAGTGTGGAAGGCGATCGCCAATTAGGATTACAATCATTACCAGTTATGTTTGGCATCCAAAATGCGGCTTTGATTTGTGTCGTCATGATTGACTTATTTCAAGGTTTGGTCGCAGGTTATTTGGTGAGTATTCACGAGAATTTATATGCAGCGATTCTCGTATTATTAATCATTCCCCAAATCACTTTTCAAGATATGTATTTTCTTCGTGACCCCATAGCCAATGATGTCAAATATCAAGCCAGCGCCCAACCATTTTTGGTTTTGGGAATGTTGGTGACAGGCATTGCATTAGGTCACGCTGGCGTTTAATTGTAGGGTGTAATCAGTCGTAAAAACCCCTATCCCGTCTGGGAATGAATTCCCAGTCTCATAGCGAAAGTCATCTAAAGATGACTAAAAACTGGGTAAATTTATTAGTCCGTTTTAACGGACTTTAGCTATGAGACAGGGAATTTATTCCCTGGCTTAAGGCTTAAGTTGATAGATATCAGCAATGCGCTCAATTCCTAATTATGAAAAAAATAGAAATAGAACTAGATCAAGAAACCTATGACAAAATACAACAATTAACCCAGACTAATCATTGTCAAATCTCAGATTTAATTAAAGCCATGATTGAGCAACTTACTCAACCAGAAATTCTCAACGATTCATTTATTGGCAAATGGTCAGATGATGCGGAATTAGTTGATCAACTAATTGAAGATATGTTAAAACATAGACCCTAAAAAATAATAAATTAATATTGAAAAATAAAACTTTAATTGATACAGATATTTTATCGGAAATTCGCAAAGGCAAAAATCCCCAAGTTATAGCTAAAGCCATTGCTTATAAAACTAGTTTTAAAAATCATACCATATCTGTAATTACGGTTTCAGAAGTTATCAATTGATGTATCGCTTTTCTGTAGCTATGGAGAATGCGATCGCTATTCTCTCATCAATATTTGTAGGTAAATTTAGGCTTTTAGCAATGAAAAGTCAATAATTAACCAATATATTCAATTTCACCTAAGTCATTGATTAATATAAGTGATCCCACAGATAAAGATGAAAGGATGTCACTAATTTTTTCCATCAGAGGAACTAAGGGACTTCCAAATAAAAAAATACTCAACCACCTAACGCAAAAATCTCTCAAACCCTTATTCCTCTGTGTCCTCTGCGCCTCTGTGGTTCGTTAATCAGGATAATTTATTTCTTGGAAGTCCCTAAATGATTAGGATGAGTGCTAGAAGCTGATAAGTCAGCGCTTGCGCTATTACTACTCATCTATCGTTAATAATTTGGGCGTTGCTGATTTTAGGGATGAAAATAATTTTGCATACGTTCAAGACTCTTGTAGAGACGTTCCATGGAACGTCTCTACCTCCAAAAATCATACGCCAATTCAGCAACGCCATAATTTGAAGGGGTTTAGTAATGCGCTTTACATTTAATGTAACCTCTGCATGAGGATTCTGGCTTGTTCACTGATAGCTTGCCAATTTTCCTGTAATACTGATTCTGTGGGGAATAATTCGCCACTTAACCCCACCGCTACTGCGCCAACTTGTAAAAAATCTTGAGCATTTTCTAATGTTATACCCCCCGTAGGAATTAGGGGAATATGCCCAAGGGGTCCTTGTAAACTCCTGATATAGCTAGTTCCGCCCACTGCTTGTACCGGAAACACTTTGACACAACTTGCACCATGATTCCACGCGGTAATAATTTCTGTGGGTGTCAATGCACCGGGAATAATGGGGATATTTGCGGTTAATGCAGCTTGAATCATATCTAGATCAGTGTGGGGACTGAAGAGAAATTGCGCCCCACAGGCGATCGCCTCTTGTAACTGTTGAACATTAAATAAAGTCCCCGTACCAATCATACAGTTAGGTAATTTAGCACGGAGTTGGGCAATTAATTCCGGTGCGCGATCGCTATTCCAGGTAATTTCAATTAACTGCATTCCTCCAGATGCTACAGCTAAAGCCATTTTCTCACCCCATACCATCTTCGGGGCGCGAATAACAGCGATCGCTCGATGTAATTTTAACTGTGACAACCAAACTTGATTAGACATTTTTACCGTAACTTAAACAGTATCAATTAAACTGGTAAGACATCGTGAAAATGTGTATAGTCACAGTAACGATGTCCATCAGGCGTATGGTACATAATATCTACAAATTGATGATTCCACAAAATCTTATTATACTCAACATGGTTGAAATATGGACTTTTGGAAAATTACGAAAAACCTAGATTTGTAGGGATTTAGCTCTTGCTTTACCCCTAGTAGTTCGTCAAATTTATTTTGACGGGTAATGAGTTTCATCAATCCCAATCAGCAAAACCTGATGTTAGCTTAATAATGCTGAAGTTATCCCATACAGAGGACTGGACTCATCAATAATGTGCATTACCGTCCAAGATAAAGAAAAAAGCATCTAAAAAAGAACCTGGTTTAGCATTAGGGACTTCCAAGAAATAAATTATCCTGATTAACGAACCACAGAGGCGCAGAGGACACAGAGGAATAAGGGTTTGAGAGATTTTTGCGTTAGGTGGTTGAGTATTTTTTTATTTGGAAGTCCCTTAGCAATACAATTTCCTCCTAACCAATAAGGGAACACCAAAAAATAAATTACCCAATTTTGTGGGATGGGCATCCTGCCTGTCCTTGATGATTAACAGGCTTTTCAGCCCGCACCACAAGAAATTTTTGGGTATTTTTTTAATTGGAAGTCCCTAAGCGATCGCAAACTGCTGTAATAGCTACATAAGCGCCACAAATCGGCAAAAAAAAGCCAATCCAAGGAATCGTCAGTAACAGATGGGAAGGATCATACCAATAGGAATGCCATGCACCCATACCCATAATTTTGAATTGTCCATTATGGATTTGAATATGAACTCGTGAATGCAAGTGTTTTTCTGGCTTGCAAAGAAATCTCTGTAATTTAAATTTTATGAGCAGTAAGTAAAAGTCTGGTCAATGGTAAGATGACTAAAGATAAATATATTTAATCAAAAATGAATCGAATTTTTTGGATTACCGCCTTAATTGCCTTTATTAATTCCCTGAGTTTTACAATTCTCATCCCCATAATTTATCTTTATGGTAAACAATTTGGTTTAAATGATTTCCAAACCAGTTTATTATTCTCAACATATTCTATTGCTCAGTTTTTCGCCACTCCTGTAATTGGTAAACTCTCCGACAGATTTGGGCGGAAACCATTATTAATAATCAGTTTAGCAGGAACAGTAATTGCTAATACTATCGCAGGAACTGCCACAACAGCAATATTACTATTTTTCGCCAGATTTTTAGATGGTATCACAGGTGGAAATGCTTCAGTTGCCCAAGCCGTTATTTCTGATGTTACCAGCCAAAAAAATCGCGCTCAGGCATTTGGGATTTATGGTGCGGCGATGGGATTAGGATTTATTGTTGGTCCAGTTATGAGTTTAGTAGCACAGCAAATTTCTTTAGGAACGGCATTTTTAGTTTCCGGTGCAGTTGCTATGATAGCGATGTTAATGACAATCTTCTTATTACCAGAAACCTTACAAAATAAATCTCCAAAGGCTACGAATATCTTTGATTTAGGGTTAGAAAATTTAATTAAAGGATTTGCCATGCCAGGAATTGGCATTTTATTATTCATTAACTTTTGCACCGGGACAACATTTACCATGTTCACCTATGCCTTTCAACCATACTTTATCCAAGTTTTACATCAAAATAATAAATCTTTAACACTCTTATTTTTAGTTTTTGGCACATTAGGAGTAATCATGCAAACTTGGGGAGTATCTGTCCTCAGTCGTAAATTTAATGTTGTCAAGATATTATTTTTAGGCTTATTTGTTCGCAGTTTATCATTTTTGTTAATGCCTGTTTGGCCTAGCATCAATTATTTTATTGTAGTTAGCATCCTATTTGCGCTTTTTAATGCCCTAGTCCAACCCATGATTAGTACATTGATTTCTCTCAATGCTCGACCACAAGATCAGGGAACTGTATTAGGATTAAACGCATCCTATTTAAGTATTTCCAACGGTATTGGTCCAGTGATTGCGGGGATGATAGTTCACCAATCCCAACCCATCACTTATGGCTATCCTTTATATCTAGCAGGAGGTTTAACATTTTTGGTTTTAACCTTAGCCATAGGTACGCGCAAAAGATATAGCAGGGCTATTTAAGCGTTAAATTATACTATTGACAATATTGACAGTTAGTACACCTTGTCAATCTTGTTACTTTCGTGTAATATACATCATTGTTTGTAATTGTAAAAGTACCATTTTGCAACAACTTTTCTCAGTCACAAATTCAACATTATCCCAATAACTACACCAGGCAAAAATATGTTGTTTTTTTTCAAGTTGATTGATTACTTGTTAGCCGCAGTTGCGATAACATCAGGCTTCATTATTTATGTTGATTCTAGTAATCCACAATATGTAACTGCTGCCTCCGTTGCTTTAACCGTTGCTATTGGTTTATTTCTTTTCAATAGACAATCGGTAAATAATGCTAAAAAGGAATCACAAAAAACTGACCTTTCCAAAAAAGCTGAACTCTATACATCTCTATTAAGCAATGGTACTACATTGGACTATAATACAGTTTTACCAGCACGAGCCAAAGCTTTAGAATATTGTCAAGAGTTGATTGACGACTATAAAAGTTCTCGAAATCTTGCCAGAACTCTTTACTATGTTTTGCAAATTTCTACCGTTATTTTGTCAGGTGTAACACCAATTTTAGTGTTGGTAGATAAATTAGAGGCAGGACAAAGTTGGTTAAAATGGCTGCCTGTTATTTGCCCAGCCGTTGCTTCCATTGTTGCTAGTATCGTTACCTCATTTCCTTTTGAGAAAAATTGGATGGCTGCTAACAAAGCCGTTGAATTATTAGAAGCTGAACAGGAAAAGTTTATTTTGGGAATTAGTCCAGCCTATCGTTGTTATGATATTTCAGAAGAAGGTAAACAACAACAAAGAGTAAGTCAGGCAATAGAACTATTTATTAATCAAGTGAATAATATTCACCTCCAACTAGTTCAACCAAACAGTGATTCAGAACAGGGAAATCAAGAAAAACAAGAGTCTCCACAATCTGAAGAATCAACTACAGCACAAAAAGTAGCTGTATAGTTTTGGTGTAATCACCAATTTAGGGGCGCAGGACATATCAATTTCTGGGCGCAAGCCCTGCGCCCCTACGGAATTTCTGAATGATCAAAAATGTCAGTTATCCCTGACATTACGCTTTATTGTAAAAAAATAGTTAGAATAGTATAGACACTCTTTTCCAGAGAGTCAACCTACTCGTGATTCTGAATTAATTGCAACTTTGTATGAATTTAAATAGCCCGTCTGCCAATTCTTCCGATACATATTCCCAGCGTTTGGCAGACATCGTGGGAACACTGATCGCTTTGATCACTCTCACTTTACCAGTATTTATCATTGCCCACTATTCTTCTGTTAATGTTGAAAACAATCAACCATCCTTAACTTACAATCTACCTATTCGTGGAGATTAGAATATACAGCAGAATTTAAGACTTAAAGCAGAGGATTAGGGGTAGGGAGTTTTCTTCTTGAGCCTTTTTTGTGGGTCATTTAGAGAACTCCACAAAAAAAATGATCCAATTTTGTGGGATGGGCATCCTTGCCCGTCCTTGATGATTAGCGGGCAATTCGTCCCGCACCACAAGAAATTTTGGGATATTTTTTTGATTGGAAGTCTCTAATAAACCTGTGCTGCATGAGTTGTCATTGCGAGTGAAAGGAAGCAATCTCTTGACAACCGATAAACCACCTAACGCAAAAATCTCTCAAACCCTTATTCCTCTGTGTCCTCTGCGCCTCCGTGGTTCGTTAATCAGGATAATTTATTTCTTGGAAGTCCCTCACTAAATTATTGGGTCTGACGCACCCTACAAGAGATAAAATCCACATTACATATTGAGTAGGGTGTGGTTCGGCAAGCTCACCAACCACGTCAGATAGAGGAAATCTGTTTTTTACCAAATTATTGGGTCTGACGCACCCTACAAGAGATAAAATCTACATTACATATTTAGAAAACTTTGTCAATGCGTAAGCACTAGGATCATCTTTTTTGTGGATTTCTCTTATGAAATTTACCAGTATTTTAGAAGGAATGTTGAGGAAGAGATCCACAATGTTTTAAGATCTTACACTGGGAGCGAAAATGGCTGCTACCGCTGATTCACTTTTAGTAAAGGAGTTTTATTGTGGATTTATCTTTGATTCCCGCCCAACCAAAGCCAGGTGTAATTAATGTCCTGATTGAAATTGCTGGTGGAAGTAAAAATAAATACGAATACGATAAGGATTTACAAGCGTTTGCCCTAGATCGGGTTCTCTATTCTTCAGTTAAGTATCCTTATGATTATGGTTTTATCCCCAATACCTTGGCTGATGATGGCGATCCGTTAGATGGTATGGTGATCATGGATGAGCCAACATTTCCCGGTTGCGTTATTGCCGCTAGACCGGTTGGTTATTTGGAAATGATTGATGGTGGCGATCGCGATGAAAAAATTCTTTGTGTTCCCGATAAAGATCCGCGCTATGCTCATGTATTGTCCCTTAAAGACATAGCCCCTCATAAACTGGAAGAAATTGCCGAGTTTTTCCGTAGTTATAAAAATTTGGAAAAAAAGGTAACACAAATTCTCGGTTGGCAGGATGTTGATAAGGTAGCCCCCTTAGTAGAAAAGTTCATTCAAGCAGCTAAAGCTAAAGCATAATAGACTATGGGTGATGGTAATGTGAATTACTCATTACCCACTAAGTAATTGGACAAAAATATTTACAGTCATTGCGAGCGAAGGGAAGCAATCATAACCCTTGGAATTGCTTCATTTCACTTCTTTCCATTCCCAATGACATTGTGTAATTAATTCTGTCTGACTACTTAAACCGATTATTCTGGAATAATTAGTAAGAACCTACTGATCTCATTCCCCCATCTCTCACTGGTTGCAAAAAAAAATTTAAAATCAAATGCAGCGCACTCTCTTATCAGCAAAAATTCATAACTGTACACTCACAGCGGCAAATATTAATTATGTGGGCAGTATTAGTATTGACGAGGTTCTCTTGGCAAAAGCTGGTATATTCCCTTACGAGCAAGTACAAGTAGTGAATATTGCTAATGGCGAGCGTTTTATTACTTATGCCATATCCGCTCCAGCTAATTCAGGAGCTATTGAATTGAATGGAGCAGCCGCACGTTTAGGCGTAGTTGGCGATCGCTTGATTATAATGACTTACGGGCAGTTTACTATGGAAGAGTTAAAATGTTACTCTCCTACTGTTGTCATTGTGGGTGAAAAAAACCAGCTATTAGAAGTGCGATATTATGATGATCTGCTTAGTAAGCGGATTAATTAGGAATAGTAGGAGTCACCGAGTCAGGAGTTAGAAGAAAGAATGGATTATAAATTTAACTCAGCAACATCTTGATTTGGTGCAGTTTAGCAGCTAATAGACCACTGGTAATTAATTCGGCGGCTTTGTCTATACCAGCTTGCATATCTGGACAAATCCCACTGCGCCATAGGTAAAAACCACCATTCCAGAGGGCTGTTTGCATTAATTCGCTGGCTTTTCCTATCAAAACCCCTTGCATATCTTGAATGAGTTCTTCTGTAGTAGTTAGAGGAACATTTTTAGTAGTAAAGCCATATTCACGGGGTGAAAGTTGCAGACGGGTTAATGTTTCTGGATTTGATGAAGATAAACCGACAATGGCTGTGCGATCGCGTGGTAAGTCACAACTACCTTCTAAGCCCTTAACAAAAGTATATTTTGTCATCCCACGTAATCCTAAAGCGGCTTGAAACATTGCTTCCGTGGGTGGATGAACAAAACCGGCAATAATATGGGCTTCCCCCATGTATGGACACCAAATTAACTCCATTGTTGCTAATGGTGGACGTTTCCCCAATTGATCACGATATTCCCACAGAGTTTGATTTAAAGGAAAATGTTTGGGTGTGTAAATAAAGCCAATTCCTGTTTCTTCAAAAATCCCCTGGGTTTGTTCCAGTGATAAACCAGTCCAATCTATTCCTAAACCTTGCCAAATCTCGATTAAAGGTAAACCATATTTTGTGGGTAAGCGATCTCCGCCGTGCATAATTACAGGTTGACCCGCAGTAGCTAATAACAAAGCCGTAATGATATTGATGGGTGCAGTACGGGTTCTGCCATCATGGGGCATACCCAAAACGATGACAGGTTGGGCTATTGCCGACAATTTTGGACCTAGTTCATAGTAAGCATCTAACATTCCTGCTAACTCTTCCCCAGTAGGGCGCTTAATCCGATGGGCAATTAAAAACGCGCCAATTTGTGCTGGTGTCGCCTCAGATAATAACATCATTTTTGTCGCAGTAGCTGCTTCAGCACGGGTTAAATGATCTGATGTGTGACTTCCACTACCTACTTTTTGGATAAATTCCCGAAATTTATTAGTCATTTGTTAGTTGTTAATTATCAGTTGTTAGTGGAAAAAGGCAATTTTAAAGGAAAAGTGCTGTATAGGCTCAAATTGATCATGAAACTCCTTCCACAATTCTCTTTTACTCCTAACTCTTGCTAGAATTTCCAGGAATATTATCCTTGACAAGTTGCCAAAAATATTGTATGGGAGGAATGTGGAGACGATCTTGAGTTGTTACCATGACTACCTGACGAGTCAGGGGGGAATTATGACGTAAATTACTATTTTCACAGAGGGAACGGACAGCCAGAGTGGGGTCATATCTGGCTTCTATGAGTGCTGACTGGGGAAGTAAGGCAATGAGTTCTCCTTGACGAACTACCCCCCGAAAGGCATCTAGGGTATTTACTTCTAAAGCTGTTTTAAGTGTAGTTTTCATCTGTTCAAATTTATCTTGAATCAGACGTTGCATTCCATAACCATCCTTAAATACTACTTGAGGATAACGAATTAACTCTAACCAGGGGATAGATTCATATTCAGCTAGGGGATGATTGGCTGCGGTGAGGACTTCTATGGGTTCTTCGTATAGGAATTCTATAGCCATTTCTTTACCTGTGATCAGAAAGCGATTGTGCATGACAATTGCTAAGTCTACCAAACCATCTTTGAGGACTTTCAGAGAGCGATCGCTTCCTAATGATGTAACTCGCAATTGGACATCTGGATAATGATGACAAAACTTTTGTAACACGGGTGGTAAGTAAGAAGCACAAACTGAGTGTATTGCCGCAATACATAGTTCTGGTTGCTTTCCTCCAATTAAATCTGTTAATTCCTGTGTAGCCAACTCCCATTCCTGGCAGATTTTATGTACACGAGGAAGTAATCGTTCACCACCTAACGTTAATTTGGCATGGGAGGTTCTATGAAATAGTTCTATCCCTAAATCTGCTTCTAATGCCTGAATTTGCCTACTAATGGTTGATTGAGTCACACCACATTGTTTTGCTGCTTGTTGAAAGCTGCCAGTTTGAACAATCGCCAAAAAGGCTTGCAACTGCTCTAGACGCATTTTGATTTAACCTAAGTATAAAATTATAGCTCTTATTAATTTAACGGGTTATTTGTATAATTTTAATTTAATTTAATTAATTGTCTAGTATTTAATTTACATAACCAAATTAGCAAAAATACTTGCGAATACTGAATTGATGTGTTGTATAGCGATTTATATAGCAGGGAACAGGGAGAAGAATGTTTTTCTGACTCCTAACTGGGCGCAGGACTTGTACTAACTGGGCGCAAGACCTGTACTAACTGGGCGCAGGACTTGTACTAACTGGGCGCAGGACTTGTACTAACTGGGCGCAAGACCTGTACTAACTGGGCGCAGGACTTGTACTAACTGGGCGCAGGACTTGTACTAACTGGGCGCAGGCCCTGCGCCCCTACTTCCTGCTATATAAAATTCTTTAGGAAGATCAAGTTGCTTGGACTAAGACAGAACTACCTTCAATTTTGGCTTGGTAGGTTTTCAGTGGTTTTTTAGCGGGTCCGTCTTGTGCCTTGCCATCACGAGCAAATTTTGCTCCATGACAGGGACAAACAAATTTGCTTTCTTTGGCTTTCCAGTCGATCGTACAACCTTGATGAGTACAAGTTGGATTCACAGCAATCAAATTTTTTGCGGTTTTAGATGTGCCAACCACTAATACTGCACCAATTGGGGAATTTTCCACCAATAGTTGACCAGTTTTGTCTAATTGTGCCACCGTACCCACCTTTTGCCAGCCTTTAGTAGCAGCATTAGATCCAGGATTAGCTGATGTACTGGTTTCGGGAGAACAGGCTGCAATTGCGATAGGTAAGGAACTAGCTAAACAACCTAATCCCACCCAATTTATAAATTCACGACGTTTCATATTTGCTGGTAATCAGTATGTGATTTTTCGTCTATTATCACTGGCAAAGGTTGATCCTGTCATTGTTTAGCTATAATCCCCTTCCTATAACTAAGTAGGTGAACGGAAAAAACTGTAGACGCGGAGCGGCTTCTCATACAGCACCTCCTGCTGTTATGAGGTACAAAGTTTCATCGCCAATCCTGTAGGGGCGCAGGGTCTGCGCCCTTAATTGTATTGCATTCAACCTGCAACTGCTGTAAGAGTAATATGTAACGAAAAGTAAAGTTGCCCAAAACCTCTTTTGGAGTTCCCTTCCCATCACGACAATTTTTAACGCCAACCTACTTATATATACACAAAGCCAGTTTTACTCCTGACTCCTGAATTCTACTGTAGTAATTCTCCATTATCAAAAATGGTTATCATCAAATTTATCTATGGATGAAGATGTCATTCTATAGTTAACATCAGGATGGTCTATTTCTCTCCTGTTTTATGTGATTAAATCAACCTAAAATTACGGAAATCATAGTTGAGAATAATCGTTATCATCAATCAAGCAATATATATTAATAACTTGTCACAAAATTAAGTCCAGACTATAAATTTTTACTTATATGTCTAATCTAATATTTATTTAATAATTACCTTGCCAAGTTGATCCATTTCCCAAAAAAACCTGTAAACTGATTTTAATTGGTTCAGAGGTTGTTTTCCATCTTACCCAAAAACCCAAAGTAATTAAACTTTGCCCCCATACCTAAATCAGCTTTTTTATCTAGAAAAGGCAATTCTTTTATGGCATTAGCAAGAAAATATTATGATTTTGCTTGAATTTTAATGTCTAATTATGGCTAAAAAATAACTTTGTAAATGTAGGAGATTTAGTTATGTCCGACTTTTTGAATCAAATTACTCGCCGTAAATTTATTGTCACTGCTGGAGTTTCTGCCAGTGCCGTATTACTGAAAGGCTGTTTAGGAAACCCACCAGAAACCACTGGTAATTCTGTAAAATCTGGTGTTCAAGCAGTAGCTAATATTAGTGCCGAACAAAAACCAGAAACGACAAAAGTTAAACTTGGATATATTCCCATTGTTGAGTCTGCACCATTAATAATTGCTTTAGAAAAAGGCTTTTTTCAGAAATATGGGATGTCAGATGTCGAAATTTCTAAACAAGCTTCTTGGGGTTCAGCAAGAGACAACGTAGAAATTGGTTCTGCTGGTGGTGGTATTGATGGTGGTCAATGGCAAATGCCCATGCCACACTTAATTACAGAAGGAAAAATTACTAAGGGTAATAAACCAATACCCATGTATGTTCTTGCCCAGTTAGTTACTCATGGTAATGCCATTGCGATCGCCAACAAACATTTAGGGAAAGGTATTAGCTTAAAACTCGATGCGGCTAAACCCCTATTTGCCCAACTCAAATCCTCCACACCCTTCACCGCAGCTTTCACATTCCCTCACGTTAACCAAGACTTATGGATTCGTTATTGGTTAGCAGCAAGTGGCATTGACCCGGATACAGATGTCAAATTGCTGACAGTTCCAGCGGCGCAAACTGTCGCCAACATGAAAACCGGGACAATGGATGCTTTCAGCACTGGCGACCCCTGGCCATTTCGTCTGGTTAACGACAAAATCGGCTTCATGGCGGCATTAACAGCCGAAATTTGGAAAAATCACCCCGAAGAATATTTTGCCATGAGAGGTGATTGGGTTGACCAAAATCCCAAAGCCACAAAAGCCTTATTAAAAGGTGTCATGGAAGCCCAACAGTGGCTAGATAACTTTGATAACCGCAAAGAAGCCGCAGAAATTCTCGCCGCTAAAAAGTATTTTGGTTTATCTTCCCCAGCAGTTCTGGCTGACCCATACCAAGGTAAATATGACATGGGTGATGGTCGAACAATTGATGATAAATCAATGGCTGCTTATTATTGGAAAGATGCTAAAGGCAGCGTTTCCTATCCTTACCAAAGTCATGATTTATGGTTCATCACCGAAAATGTGCGTTGGGGATTCTTACCCAAAGATTACATTACCAATGGTGCAGCTAAAGCTAAAGAATTAATCAAAAAAGTGAACCGCGAAGATATTTGGAAAGAAGCAGCTAAAGAATTAGGAATACCTGCTGCTGACATTCCCACTAGTACATCTCGTGGAGTTGAAGAGTTTTTTGATGGAGTCAAATTCGACCCTGAAAAACCAGAAGAATATCTCAAGAGTTTAAAAATTAAAAAAGTAGGTGTTTAATCAATAGACCTGCCTGAAAATGTAGAGACATAAGTAATTGGACAAAAATATTTACAGTCATTGCGAGCGAAGGGAAGCAATCACAACCCTTGCGATTGCTTCATTTCACTTCGTTCCATATGGCTAACGCCACGCAAGACTTACGCAATGACATTGTGTATTAATTCTGTCTCACTACTTAGAACGTCTCTACACGGATTTTTAAAATGCAAATTTAATTTTCACAAAACACCCATTAATCATTCATAAATTAGAGGAAAAATCCATGACCATAGCCCAAAAACGTGCCACAAGCCCTAAATTAGAGAATAAACTTTTATCAAGTTTACAGAAACAACTTCCTGAACTTATCCCCCCAGCTATTGCCCTTTTAATTTTCTTAACTATTTGGCAACTATTTTCTTGGACTCCAGGGGCAACATTACCCGGACCAATTCAAGTTATTCAAGACACTTGGATCTTGATTTTGTATCCCTTCTATGACAAAGGAGGCACTGATAAAGGACTTTTTTGGCAAATCTGGGCTAGTCTCCAACGGGTTGCTATTAGCTATACATTAGCAGCGATTGTCGGTATTGCCTTGGGTGTTTTGATTGGTGTTAATAGAACCATGTCAAAAGCTTTAGATCCCTTGTTTCAGTTATTAAGAACAGTACCTCCTTTAGCTTGGGTTCCTATTTCCCTAGCAGCATTACGCCAAAACGAACCAGCCGCATTATTCGTAATTTTCATCACCGCAATTTGGCCGATTCTCATTAACACTGCGGTGGGTGTAACTCAAATTCCTCAAGACTATAACAACGTTGCTAAAGTTCTGCAACTTTCTAAAAAAGAGTATTTCTTTAATATCTTAATTCCTTCAGCATTACCCTACATTTTTACAGGTTTAAGAATTGCTATTGGTTTGGCTTGGTTAGCGATTATTGCGGCAGAAATCGTGATGTCCGGTATTGTTGGTATCGGCTTTTTTATCTGGGATGCTTATCAAAATAACAACGTTAGTGAAGTAATTTTGGCACTAGTTTATATCGGTGTTGTTGGTCTCATCCTAGATAAACTCATGGCTGCATTACAAAACTGGATTTTACCAAGTGAACAGAAATAGTTATTAGTCATTAGAGGTTGTTTGAAAAGTGGTATCCCGTAATTTTCATCACATTGTTACCCCCTTTCCCCTTGTAAAGGGGGGAAACAATAAAAATCTAGTTCCCTCCCCTTTATAAGGGGAGGGTTAGGGAGGGGTAAAATATTTGATACAGCAATCATAACTTTTCAAACACCCTCTTAGTCATTAAGTAGGTTAGCATTAAAAATTGTCGTTATGGCAAGGCAAGAGGCAAAAGGCAAAAGGCAAGAGTGAAGAGGGTTTGGGCGATTTTACTTTTCTTTACAAAGATTGGTTTTATTGTGTTTACCTACTTAGTCAGTGGTCATTAGTTAATAACAAAGAAATAACAACTGACAACTGACAACTGACAACTGACAACTAACAACTAACAATTACCAAAATTATGTCTATATTTGTTGGCGTTGAGCAAATTGATAAAGTTTTTGAATTAACTGGTGGCGGTCAATATATCGCCCTCAAAGGTATTGACCTCCAAATTAAAAAAGGCGAATTTGTTTCTCTTATCGGTCACTCTGGTTGCGGTAAATCCACGCTTTTAAATATGATTGCCGGTTTGGATTTACCAACAGAAGGTTTAGTCACTTTAGAAGGACAAAGAATTAAAAAACCAGGACCAGATAGAATGGTCGTATTTCAAAACTATTCGCTTTTACCTTGGCGAACAGTAAGAGAAAATATCGCCTTAGCGGTAGATTCAGTATTGCATGGAATGCCCGCAGCCGAACGCAAAGCGGTTATTGATAGACACATAGATATGGTTGGTTTGCGTCCCCATGCTGATAAACAACCAGGGATGTTATCAGGTGGACAAAAACAACGGGTAGCTATAGCCCGCGCCTTGGCAATTCGTCCTAAACTATTACTATTAGATGAACCCTTCGGTGCATTAGACGCACTGACTCGCGGGAATTTGCAAGAACAATTAATGCAAATTTGTGAAGAAAACGAAGTTACCGCCGTTATGGTGACACACGACGTAGACGAAGCCGTTTTGTTATCTGACAGAATTGTCATGTTAACCAACGGACCAGAATCAAAAATTGGCGATATTTTAGAAGTTGATATTCCTCGTCCTCGCAAACGCATGGAAGTAGTAAAACATCCCAGCTACTACACCTTGCGAAGTGAAATGATTTACTTCCTTAACCAACAAAAACGCATCAAAAAAATTCGGGCAAGAAAAACTCCAGATATTGCCCGTCATGGTTTAGAAAAAGTTAATTTAGAAATCGGTTTCTTACCCCTTACAGCTTGTGCGCCATTAGCTATAGCCAAAGAAAAAGGCTTTTTCACCAAACATGGTTTAGATGAAGTTTCCTTAGTCAGAGAAAGCAACTGGCGCGGAGTCGTTGATGGCATCACTGGGGGTTATTTAGATGCGGCACAAATGCCGTCAGGAATGCCAATTTGGTTATCTTTAGGAGGCAATAAAAACGAACCATTACCAGTAGTTACCTCCTTAACCATGACTCGCAACGGTAACGCCATTACCTTAGCCAAACGTTTTTATGACGAAGGTGTACATAGCTTATCCGACTTCAAAAATTATCTCCTAAAAACCCGCGAACAAACACACAGAATGGGAGTAGTTCATCCCGCATCCATGCACAACCTATTACTACGTTATTGGTTAGCAGCAGGTGGAATTGACCCCGACAGTGATGTGGTTATGAAAAATATCCCTCCTGCTCAAATGGTAGTAGATTTAAAAGGTGGAACTATTGACGGTTATTCTGTAGGTGAACCTTGGAATTATCGGGCAGCAGTTGAAGGTTCAGGCTTTACCATTGCCACAGATTTAGAAGTTTGGTTAGGACATCCTGGTAAGGTTTTAGGAGTACGGGAAAACTGGGCAAATAAATATCCAAACACTCATATTGCCTTAACCAAATCATTATTAGAAGCTTGTCAATATTGTGCTGATCCCCAAAATGCCCAAGAAGTTAGACAAATTTTAGCAAGTCGGGATTATGTCAGCACCGACATTGATTTTATCCAAATTGAAGATCCTGATGGCATTAATACCTGTGATTTAGATCATCCCATGCGCGAGTATGCCCATCATCAATTTTATTCTGATTCTGCTATTAATCGTCCTAGCAGAACCGAACAAATCTGGATCATGACACAATTAGCAAGATGGGGAGAAACGCCCTTTCCTCGCAACTGGGTAGAAATTGTGGAAAGAGTTTGTCGAGTTGGTGTATTTAGTACCGCAGCTAGAGAATTAGGTTTAGATATTAGCTACACTCGTCAACCAATTCAATTATTTGATGGTAAACCTTTCAACTCTGATGATCCTTTTGCCTATCTCACCAGTTTAGAAATTAAACGCGATTTTTCCGTCGCAGAAGTTGTTCTTGATGCACCGCGTAAAATTGCAGCTTAAACCAGATCCCCGACTTCTACTAAAGATTCATGATTTATTGACATCATCACATTAGAAGTCGGGGATCTTTCATCATAAGACCTCGCGGTAAGTGGGAAACGAGCGGGTCTTTTCCTCGTTCCCATACTCTGTTCCTCGTTTTCCTCGTTCCCATACTCTGTATGGGAATGAAGTATAGAAGGCTCTGCCTTCATTTTACCAGAGGCAGAGCCTCTTGATAGCATTCCCAGTCGGAGACTGGGAACGAGTTATTAAAAAAATTCAAAACTAAAAATTTAAAATGCAAAACCGTAACTTGAGAACTACCAACACAGCTACTAGCACAATTAGCAGTCAACCGTTTTTACAAATCCAAGATGTTTGTAAAGTTTATCCCACTAAAAATGGACCATTTACAGTTCTCGATGGTGTTAACCTCAACGTTGAACAAGGGGAATTTCTTTGCGTTATCGGTCACTCTGGTTGCGGTAAATCAACTTTATTAAACATGGTTTCCGGTTTCAACTTTCCTACCACTGGACAAGTTTTATTAGAAGGACAACCTATTACAAAACCAGGTCCAGATAGAATGGTCGTATTTCAAAACTACGCCTTACTACCTTGGAGAACAGCATTTGAAAATATTTATTTAGCTGTAAATGCAGTTTATCCAACTAAGCCAGAAGCAGAAAAACGCGCTATTGTCAGAGATCATTTAGCAATGGTGGGTTTAGCTGATGCAATGGAAAAGAAACCTATGCAAATGTCTGGGGGGATGAGACAAAGGGTTTCTATTGCCCGGGCTTTGGCTATTCGGCCGAAAGTGTTGATTTTAGATGAACCTTTTGGGGCGTTAGATGCAATTACTAAGGAAGAATTGCAAGAAGAATTGTTGAAGATTTGGGGTGATAATCGTTGTACAGTTTTGATGATTACCCATGATATTGATGAGGCTTTATTTTTGGCTGATAAGTTGGTAATGATGACCAATGGACCTCATGCAAAAATTGGGGAAGTGATGGAAATTCCTTTTTCTCGCCCTAGAGATAGAGCGAGAATTATGGAAGATCCTCAATATTATCAACTGCGAAATTATGCCTTAGATTTCTTGTTTAACCGTTTCGCTCATGATGATGTTGGTTAGGATATTTTGGGCGAACTAATGTTCGCCTATATTCCTAATTATTATAAATATTAACTTTAATTATGAAGATATTGAATGAATATTAATTAGTGATAAGTAGGTAAACAGAAAAATTTAAAGGTATATAACGGTATGTAAAGTTGTCTCAATGCGAGATTCTGATTGAGTTTCAGCCATTTTAAAAAATGCAATACCCCTCATTTTTATTTTGTTTACCTACTTAAATCAGTTTCATCATAATGAATATTAATGTTTCTCATAGCTAAGAGGATGTTTGAAAAGTATCAGAATTAATCGAGATCCCCCAACCCCCCTTACAAAGGGGGGCTAAATTCCTCAAAGTCCCCCTTTTTAAGGGGGATTTAGGGGGATCTGCGGGTGTCAGATCCCACACGAAAAAGTTTTCAAACAACCTCTAATTCATTCTAGAATATTCTCCTTTTTTGATATATTATTCACCAAGTGTTATGATTATACTCGTGTTAGCTTGCAGTTTTCACAGATATCATCTAAAATAATATAAAATTTACCACATGAAAAATGTATCTACTGTAGTTATTATCAAAACATGAGATAGCAAAAAAATAAACTATGCAAACTCAACAACGTTACTACACTACTGAAGAATATTTAGCACAAGAAGAACTTGCAGAATTTCGCAGCGAGTACCGAAATGGAGAAATAGTAGCAATGACTGGGGGTTCTCTTAATCATAATCAAATTGCCGGCAATGTTTATGCCTTTTTGAAATTTGCACTGCGGGGTAAAAGTTGCAAACCATATATCGGTGATTTGCGATTATGGATTCCGCGTTATCATCAATATACTTATCCAGATATTTTAGTGATTGATGGTGAACCACTTTTTCAACCGCAACGTAAAGATACTATTCTTAATCCTTGTTTAATTGTTGAGGTTCTTTCTAAATCTACACAAAATCACGACCGCACTGATAAATTTCGTTATTATCGCTCAATTCCTGAATTTCAAGAATATGTGTTAATTAGCCAATATGAAATCAGCATAGAACATTATAAAAAAGCTGAAGATGATGCTTGGTTATTTCGTGCTTATGAATCTGATCAAGATAAAATCTTTTTAGGTTCTATAAATTTGGAAATTCCACTGTTAGATATTTATGAAGATGTGAATTTTAAGTTGCAGGAAGATTGATAAGTAGTGAAACAGAATTAATTACACAATGTCATTGCGTAAGCGTTGCGTGGCGTTAGCCATATGGAACGAAGTGAAATGAAGCAATTCCAAGGGTTGTGATTGCTTCCCTTCGCTCGCAATGACTGTAAATATTTTTGTCCAATTACTTAAAAATGATTTTCAAAGATTTGGATATAAAGGATTGATATTTTCATTAAGGAATGTGAATTAAATAAGGTGCAAAAGTAGGGTGTGTTAGCGACAGCGTAACGCACCATTCCAGGTTACATCAGAATTGCAGGTTATTAAATTTGCGTTCCTAAGAGACTTCCAAATAAAAAAATGTCCCAAAACTGATGCAGAAATTCTCTCTCTGTGTACTCTGTGCCTCTGTGGTTCGTTTCTTAGGATAATTTATTTCTTGGAAGTCTCTAATCAAATATTTAATGGTCATTTCCTCATACTTTCGCTTGTCTTTCTATTCTAAGTTGACGGAGTTTTTCTGATAATGATGGGGGATTAAGGCGATCGCTCATCTTCGTTGGTTGTGAGGTATACATAATTCCTACGGAGAGCGATAGCGAAGCGCTCCGTAGGAATCGCACTCTTTACTGAAAAATCACTACAAATACTCAGTTTTACAATGATTGAATTTCTTGTTGTAAATCTCGAACTTGTTCAACAGATAATTCAGTGACTTCAGCAATTTGCTCTAAATTCATACCAATTCGTAATAAATTTATAGCCAATTTTCTTGTTGTTTCAGCCTTACCTTTGGCTTCACCTTCAGCTTTGCCTCTGGCTTCACCTTTAGCTTCACCTTCTTCAAGGATGTCTTGATAAATTACTGATTCGCGCATAATCTCACTCCTGAAAATTTTCTTGATTACATTTCTATTTAACACCAACCCGGCTAAAATACTGCTGGCAGCAGCTATATCCCTTTGTTGTTGTTGATCTTTAATTTTTTCGACTGCTTGTGCTACCTGGCTCAATACCATTGTAGGATCTTCTGTCTGACTTAGCACGGCAAATGGTAATAAACCGGGCGCGGTCATAAATTGTTCTGTTGGTTGTTCCCATAGACGGATTACTTCAAACTCATGGTAAGTTTTGTTTAATCTGAAACTATTCTCATGGACTAATTCAGAATCTGTTTTTCTCAAATAAATCACTACTTGACGCATCTGTTTGTCAGGAAAACGCCGATAACCTCTAACTCGATAATCTAACATCCTAAAGGGTATATTTTTATTACCATCGGTCTGAAATTCAATATGTAATATTAAGTTCTCTGATTGTAATAAAATTAACGAATCGGCGCGAATTGGTTCGTTTGATAATTCTGTTGGACTCAGTTCTGTTAATTCGACTGGTGAACCTAGTAACCATGTAGCTAAGTCTGCTTGGAAGTTTTCGGCGAGATATTTACAGATGTTGTCATACATTGGATTTTACAACTTTAATAGTTTATTAATTACGCGCTCTTTTGTATTATACTAGCGAGTCCTAAGCATTGCCTAAATTTTCCAAGAAATAACTTTCTCTTGAATATTTTTAACAGCTATGGTAAGGGTAAATAAACTATACGATCTTGATATTCACCATCTTCTGAAGCTAAAGCAACTAAGATTAATTCTTCTATATTTTCACCAACACTTAAATTAGGATTGAGAATGAAAATTCCTGGTATGTGACGATTCACAGCCATGTGATCAGCTAAATGTACAGGCATAGAAGTACGGTTATTTGTGACTAATACGAAATTATTCTCCTCACACCAACAGAGAATTTCAGGATCAAGTGTCCCTTTCGGTGGTATTCCTGGTTCTCCTATTACCTGAACAACAATATCAGGTTCTTTGAGTTTAATTTGTTTTGGATATAAAGGATTGATATTTTCATCAATCAAATATTTAATGGTCATTTCCTTATACTTTTGCTTGTCTTTCTATTCTCAGTTGACGGAGTTTTTCTGATACTGGTGGGGGATTAAGTCTCTGTTCTTCTCTCATTCTATGACCATGTTCTATCCAGTTCTTCATGTAATCGCTGATAGTTTCTTTGTTTTGCAAATAGTAAAGAATAGTGGCATAGACTTGTTCTAAAGAAAGTGATTGATATATTTGAGCAATCTCTTCTGGAGAACGTCCACAATCAATGTATTCATAAAGTATTGTCTCAATTCCTATTCTGGAGTTTTTTAGTCTAATATCTCCAGGAAAAAGAAAATTGAAATACTCAGTAATATCCTTCTTAGGAATAATTTGAGGAATAGTTTGGCTGTTCATAAATTTGAAACTATAATTTTCAAAGATTTGGGAATTAACAGATTAGATTAATTATAACTTAACAGATTTTATTTATCGCCGAAACCAACCACTTAGCCAACGCCACAACCGACGCAACCAACCCCAAAACCCATGCTGAGAAACTACAGGTTTTTTAGGTTGAGAAAGACCCTCAATTTTATCATTGCAATCTTGCACATCGGCATCAAGTCCCATTGTCTGATATAGTTCCCGCGCATTGCGATAAGCCTCCAGTGCGTCTTGTTCCCTATCTAGTCCCAGGGAGTCGTAAGCATCACCTAAATTGTTGAGAGACAAACTTTCCCCTAGAACATCGCCAATTTCCCTGCTGATATCCAAAGATTGCTGGTAGAAAGCGATCGCCCTTTCGTACTCTCCCAGGGAGTTGTAAGCAAAACCTAAATTGTTTAAGGAAATGCTTTCCCCCTGAATATCTCCTATCTCCTTAGCTATATCCAAAGACTGCTGGTGGAAAGCGATCGCCCTTTCGGACTGTCCCAGGGAGTAGTAAGCATTGCCTAAATTGTTTAAGGAACGACTTTCCCCCTGAATATCCCCTATCTCCTTAGCTATATCCAAAGACTGCTGGTAGAAAGTGATCGCCCTTTCGTACTGTCCCAGGTAGTGGTAAGAATTGCCTAATAAAGTGAGAGAAGACCAATAATGCCAATTTTGTCTATCATCAATTTCCGACCATTTACTTAGTAACTGCCCATATAATTCTACTTGGTTAGCATAATAACCCCGTAAAGTCAAAAAATCATCGCAATGGCGAATTGCCTCAAATGCTGAATCATAATCTGCCAATTGGTAAAAATGATAAAAGATTTCTAAATATTCCTGAATATCATCTTTAGTTTGCCAAGGTGGTTGTTTAGCAATTGACTGATAATAATTAATAGCTGTTTGATGTGCTTCTGTCTGATCACCTGCCTTATATCTCACATATTCCAAAACCACAGGCTGAAACTCAAACCATCTGCCATCATCAATCAATTTTTCTGATAAAAAAGAACGCTTGACAAGATTTCTTAATTCCCTCTCAATCTCTGTTTCTGAACTTCCTAAACATACAGCCACCGCAGCCTTACTATTTACCGCACCACGATAAACACTAATATTTTGTAATAGAGACTTTTGCAATTCACTCAACCGCCCAAAACTGGTATCTAATACCAACACCATCGCCACATTTTCCCGACGGTGCGAACCCACTACTTTTTTATCTGTTAATAATTGCTGCAAATTCCCCAAACCTAAACTTTCCAATCTTTTTAAATGCGGGTGTTGGGGATATTCTTCCTTTAATAAATCTGCTACAAATCGCAACAGTAAGGGATAACCATCTACTAATTTGACAAATTCCTCTAAATTTCCTTGAATACCTAAAGCTGTTAATAGTTTGATGCCATCTTCTATTTTTAAACCTGATAAGGGTAGCCATTCCCATCTTTTCGGTAATTCTGGTCTTTCTCTCGTGGTGACAATTACCTTACTTTTACCCCCACATTCTACCCAAGTTGTAAAAAATTCCTCATAGAATTGACTTCCCCAAATTCCATCTGTTTGTAAAAGACTTTCTAAGTTATCAATGATCAATAAATATTCATCGGATTGCAAACATTTCACCAAAGCTTGTACTAATTGTGTTTCTTGTTCTGGGACTCGAAAACCAAAATCTTGCAAAACTTGAGTAGCCACATCAGTAAAAATTGCCCCAGAACTCACATCAGCCCAAAAACGTTTTGTAAAACCTGCTATTGTTTCATCTTCATAAATATAGGCTGATAACATAGATTTGCCTATACCACCAATACCTTCAATACCAATTAGAGGAATATTTGGATTATTTAACCATTGTTTTAAATTGGCAATTTCTGCTGTTCTTCCTTGCCAATAAGCCAAACTTTTACTAGGGTTTCCCGCTTTGAGAATCCCCGGTGATTCTGGTTTAGCAAGTTGTTCAATTCGTTCTATAGCAGGATTTATTCTGTCAACAATAATCTGTACCTGCTGGGCATTTAATTGTCCAATTTGAGTCACCTTACTATCACCAAAGGCATTGACATTCATTTCAATATTATTTTGGTGATTGGGGTTAGATTCATTTGTCATAGCTTACAGCAGGTAAATGGTGGATGTTGTAGCTGCGAACTCGAAAGATGGCGCGACATTGTATAAATTGTAGGGATTTATCAGGTGTTAACTTAAGCTACAAATGGCTTATTTGTTTGGCTTCCACACCCGCCCAGAAATGAATTTCCGGGCTAATAGCTAAAGTTTACTAAAGTAAACTGAGGATTTAGATAATTCTTAGTCATCTTTAGATGACTTTTGCTATTAGACTGGGAATTCATTCCCAGGCGGGCTATGGGTTTTACGTTAAGTTGACACCAATGAGCATTGCTAAACCCCTACCTGTGAAATGTGACTGATTAAAAAGTTACACTATCAGCTTCAATTTTACCCACCTGCTTAACCGTGCTGTTATCGTAAGCATTAGCGCTCATTTGAATATTGTCACCAGGTTTATCAATCTCTGCTTGTAAAATCTTGGCTATTTCTTCAGCGAGCGCTGTATCCGCTTCCAAAATCTTCTTCAGTTGGTTCTGCAAACTTGCTTTTGAAAGTTCATCATCGGGATTTTTAGCTACATCCTCCGCTGCTTCCTTTGCTGCTTCCTTGGCTTCTATCTTCGGCTGTAACTTAGCCCAAATCGTTTTCGCCCTATTCCACACATCCTCACCTACTTTTTGAGATTGCTATAATAAATGACATCCATGAATATCATTTACATTTCCCAGGAGGAAATATTATGTTATCAACAGAACTTCAACAAGAGTCCATGATCAGCAGAATTGAGAAAATAGTTAATATTTTGATGGAAGAACGTCCTTTATTTAAGGAAGAACTTAACGCAGAGAAAATGATTCACGAGTTATATAATCTATTTCAGCAAAACTTACCTATTGATGAGTTTAATAGTATGCAAGATCAGGACTTAAAAACCCGTTGTAGCGGAATTATGGTGACAGAAGCAGTAGCAGGAACTTTAAATGAATTAACTCCCGAACAAATAGCAATTTTTGATGAAATGATTAAACGGAAATAAAGAATATGGCATATTTATTAGATACCAATATTGTCTCCTTAGAACTGAAAAACAATCCCAAAATTAAGCAAAGATTAAAAGAATTTCAATCTCAAGAAGGGTTATTGAGTATCAGTTGCATTACTTTCTTTGAAGTTAAAAGAGGTTTATTTGCAGTAAAAGCAATTAAACAATTAGAAAGATTTGATAATTTCTGTAAGGATTATCAAATCATTTTCTTGGATGATTTAGCGATTTTAGAAAAAGCGTCAGAAATTCATGCAAATCTTAGATTAAGAGGATTACCAATCCAAACAGAGGATATTTTAATTGCTGCAACTGCTATTGTTAAAGGATTTATTCTGGTTTCTAATGATAGCGATTTATTGAGAGTTGAGGGATTAAGTTTAGAAAATTGGTTGCAGGAATAAGTTTTGTGAGTATTTGATGAGAAGAACTCAATGCAAAAAAATAAATCCCCGACTTCTCTAAATAGTCAAGGATTTGGGTGTCAAGTGTTCTTAATTGAGCTACTTAATGCCAACCACAAATACTAGAGATTGACTGGTTGCTTATTTTTGTTGGGTTGGGAATCGCCACTATTGTTAACAGGTTGTGTTGCTAAAAAAGCCTCTTTACCTGTAATCAAGCGAGAGCGTCGATTCCGAGTAATATAATTCCATGCCCACTGAATTACTATTACTAGTTTAGTGTCAAACTCAATTAAGAAATAGATGTGAATTACTAGCCAAAATACCCAAGCAATGAAACCTGTGAGTTTGATGAAGCCTAAATCTACAACGGCTAAATTTTGCCCAATCATTGCCAAACTACCTACATCATTGTATTTAAATTCTGGCAAAGTACGACCTTGAAGCCGTCGTTTGATGAGTTTACCTACATACTCTCCTTGTTGTTTAGCTACGGGGGCAACACCCGGTAAGGGTTTACCATTTTGATGGGAGAAATTAGCTAGATCTCCAATTACGAAAATGTTTTTATAATCCTTGATAGTTAAGTCAGGTTCTACAATTACTCTGGCAGAGAAATCGCACTCTACATCTGTGCGTTCTGCGAGGATTTTCCCCAAAGCCGAACCTTGCACACCCGCTGCCCACAAGATAGTTTTTGAGGGAATTTCTGTCAATTCACCGTTTTGCTTGAAAGTAACAATGTCATTTTCAATATTTGTGACTCTGGTTTGAGTATGTATAATCACACCCAATTTTTGTAAAGATTCTATTGCTACTTTCGATAATTCTGGGGCAATGTGTGGGAGAATGCGATCGCCCCCTTGTAATAGTAAAATTTTCGTTTCTGTGGTGTCAATGTTACGAAAATCTTCTTTGAGGGTTTGGTATGCCAACTCTGCGATCGCACCTGACAATTCTACACCAGTCGGACCTCCCCCCACAATCACAAAAGTTAACAAAGCCCGACGTTTTGCCGGATCACTTTCTTTTTCTGCGGCTTCAAATGCTGAAAATATCTGCCGACGCATTTCTATCGCATCTTCTACAGTTTTCAAACCAGGGGCAATTTCTTTCCAATTATCCTTACCAAAATAGGAATGATTAGCACCAGTGGCTAGAATTAATGTATCATAAGGTATGGATTCATCACCAAAAATAACTCGTTGCGCTTTAGGATTAATATCAGTTACTTCTCCTAACAACACCTTTGTATTTTTGCTTTTGCTGAATACAGATCGTAGTGGTGCGGAAATATCCGAAGGTGATAGCGTACCTGTGGCAACTTGATATAAAAGCGGCTGAAATAGGTGGAAATTACGTTTATCAATGAGAGTAACATTTACCTTCGCGTTCGCAAGAGCCTTGGCGGCATACAGTCCACCAAAGCCACCACCAACGATAACAATCTCATGTGGTGCATTCTTCTCATTGGGAACAACCATAAACAATATTTCCTTTTGTTAAGAGTCATGTAACCTTTCTTAACAAATATGTAACAATATTATAATATATTTTGCCGTCTATTTAGAACTCTTGAAAAAATACTAAAAGTAGTCAAAGTTACGAATAAATGATTATGAAAAAATATGAGGATAAATGCTGATATAATATTCATGTACATAATGAAATATCAAAATCGGCAAGTGTCAATGGTTAGTAGTCACTTTATTAAAAAAGTCACCTATTGCCCATGATTTCTCTCTTAGCAAATTCTAGTTTTTTCATCTAAAAATGTCTGAACAACAAACAATTAGTCCTTGGAAATATAAACCTTGGTGGTGTCAGCCTTGGTCAATTATCCTCACTGCTGTCACATTAATTGGCGGTAGTTGGTTAATATTTAAAATTCTTTGGGTGACAATTTTAGTAGCTATTCCATTATTAATTTGGATGGGATTTTTTCTGTTAATTTGGCCACAAATGATGATTCGTAGTGGAGTCTTAGAGGATGTTTGAAAAGTTTGGGGCGAATATAATAGAGCATCCGGCTCCCGTCAGGGATACGCTACTACACAAACGAATTCCACCTCCGTGGACTAATTAAAATCAAGGGTTTTGTCTGTGTAGCCGCGACTTCTAGTCGCCAGGATAAGTAATAATTTAGATTTTTCAAACAACCTCTTAAACAAAATGACAGAATAACTAATTTAATAAATCAATCCTCCAATTCTTCTTCCTGACTCCTGACTGGGCGCAGGTCCTGCGCCCCTACCTCCTAGCCCTAATGATATGAATGCTCAAATTTCTATTATTATTCCCACACTCAATGAAGCGAGTAATATTAAGGAAGCAATTACTAGCAGTCAATCCAGTAATAATGTAGAAATAATTGTGGTTGATGGTGGTTCACAAGATCAAACATTATTAATAGCCAAATCCTTAAATGTTCAGGTGATTATTTCTCCTCCCGGACGTGCTAATCAAATGAATGCAGGTGCTATGGCTGCTAGTGGGGAGATTTTGCTGTTTCTCCATGCTGATACTCGTTTACCGACTAATTTCGAGCAGATGATTTGCACAACCTTAGCACAACCGGGAATTGTCGCTGGTGCGTTCGCTTTACGGATAAATGCCCCTGATTGGGGGTTGCGTTTAGTCGAATTTGGGGTAAAATGGCGATCGCATCTTTGGCAAATGCCCTATGGAGATCAAGCGATTTTTCTCACCAAAGATGTATTTCAACGAGTTGGTAATTTTCCCCAAATACCAATGATGGAAGACTTTGAACTCATGAGAAAATTAAAACCTTTGGGAAAAATCCATCTATTACCAACACCTGTAATTACCTCACCTCGCAGATGGTTAAAAAAAGGAATTATCCAAACTACTCTTTGGAATCAAATTATTGTCATCGCTTATTTACTAGGGATATCCCCCCATCGAATTCGTAATTGGTACTCTTCTTCAAAATTGTAAATAATTCTTATGGTTATGACATTTTTATCAGAAATAGATTTAGCTTTAGTACAGGAATCTATTAGTGTATCTTCTCTCAGTTTCCTGTCATTTTTACCAAATACTTTACAATGGATTAATAGTCTTGGTGCTTTGGGGGGAATAGTATTTATTGGTATCTACATTATTGCTACTTTGGCTTTTTTACCAGCCGCAATTCTCACTTTAGGTGCTGGAGTCCTTTTTGGGGTAATTTGGGGTTCTTTATATGTGTTTATTGGGGCTACATTAGGTGCAGTAGCCGCATTTTTAGTAGGACGTTATTTAGCTCAAAGTTGGGTAAAAGAGAAAATATCTAGTTATAAAAAATTTGCCATCATTGATAAAGCCGTTAGTAAAGAAGGATTAAAAATAGTCCTATTAGTTCGACTTTCTCCCCTTTTTCCCTTCAACTTATTAAACTATGCTTTCGGAATTACTAGTGTTTCTTTTCAAGACTATTTAATTGGTTCAGTGGGGATGATTCCTGGAACAATTATGTATGTGTATTTTGGTTATTTAGCAGGAGATTTAGCCTTAATTAGCACTCATAATCAACCTGTGAATCTCATCTTGTCCTGGGTAATTAAAATCATTGGGTTAATAGCGACAATTGCTGTGACAATCTATGTTACTAAAATAGCTAAGAAAGCTTTAGACGAAGAAATTTGATTCCGAAGTTTAGTTGCTTATTTACAGAAACTTGAGAAAATCTGTTAAATATCAAACCGACAAAATTTTAATTATAATGTATCTATAAATAACAGATTGTCTAATCACAAACATACTTGATAAGTAGGTGAACACAATAAAACCAATCTGTGTAAAGAAAAGTAAAATCGCCCAAACCCTCTTCACTCTTGCCTTTTGCCTCTTGCCTCTTGCCTTGCCATAACGACGATTTTCAATGCTAACCTACTTACTTGATTCTTCAGAGGTAAAAAAATGTCAAATTCAGAATCTCCAAGAGTCACAATGCGTCCAATGGATGAGTTTAATCAAAAACTAATCAAAAATGTTCATCCCGATAACTGGCTAAATCCCCAACCGGCTGATTATTATGATTTGGTAGTTATTGGTGGGGGAACTGCGGGTTTAGTTGTCGCTGCGGGGGCTGCGGGTTTAGATTTGGGTTTGAAAATAGCATTAATTGAAAAAAATCTCATGGGAGGAGATTGTTTAAATTTTGGTTGTATCCCCTCTAAATGTTTAATTCGTTCTTCTCGTGTAGTTGAAGAAATCAAAAAAGCCAAAGATTTAGGGATTAATATTTCCCAGCAATTTGATGTAGACTTTGCCACAGTTATGGAGAGAATGAGACGTATTCGGGCGAGTATTAGTCATCATGACTCTGTGGAAAGATTTAAAAGTTTAGGAATTGATGTTTTTTTAGGTAATGGTAAATTTAAAAGTCAGAATACTATAGAAGTTGATCAGCAAACCTTAAAATTTAAAAAAGCTGTCATTGCCACGGGTGCTAGGGCTGTGAAACCGAAAATTCGAGGAATTGAAGCGGCAGGTTATTTAACTAATGAAACTGTTTTTTCTCTGACTCAGAAACCGGAAAAATTAGCAATAATTGGTGGTGGTCCTGTCGGTTGTGAATTAGCACAAACATTTCAGCGTTTGGGTTGTGAGGTGACATTATTTCATCGCGGTTCACATATTTTAAATCAGGAAGATCCAGAAGCAGCGGAAATTTTGCAAAAAGTTTTGATTGATGAAGGGATTCGTTTAGTATTAAATTGTCAATTAGAAGAAGTTGTCACAGTTACGGAAGGAAAACGCCTATATTTTTCTGTGAATAGTGAAAGAGATTCAGTGACAGTTGATGAAATATTAGTTGGTGCGGGACGTGCGCCAAATGTGGAAAATTTGAATTTAGAGGTAGTTGGTGTAGAATACGATCAAACCTTCGGTGTGAAAGTAAATGATTATTTGCAAACCACAAATCCGAAAATTTACGCCGCTGGTGATATCTGCATGAATTGGAAATTTACTCATGCGGCAGATGCGGCAGCCCGAATTGTGATTAAAAATACCCTGTTTTCGCCTTTTGGTTGGGGACGATCTAAACTCAGTAGTTTAGTGATGCCTTGGGTGACATATACCAGCCCGGAAATTGCCCATGTGGGGATGTATGCACAGGAGGCGAAAGAATTGGGTATAGAGATAGAAACTATTAAGATACCTTATAGTCGCATAGATCGAGCGATCGCCGATCATGAAGAATCTGGTTTTTTAAAGATTCATCACAAAAAAGGCTCAGATCAAATTCTGGGTGCAACCATAGTTGCTAATCATGCAGGGGAGATGATTTCCGAAATTACCACAGCTATTGTTCATCAAATTGGTTTAAGTAAACTTAGCAGTGTAATTCATCCTTACCCCACCCAAGCAGAAGCCATTAAAAAAGCCGCAGACGCTTATCGCAAGACTTTACTCACACCAAAAACTAAGCAATTATTGGGATTTTTAAGGAAATTTTCTTAAATTAAGAGTTTCAGATCCCCGACTTCTTAAAGAAGTCGGGGATCTTGTTCTTTGTTCTTGAGACTTAAGAAAATATTCATGGTAAAATTCATGAATAGAGAGAAAAAATTGACCCATCTACGGCAGAATTATCAGGACATCAAACAAAATGGAATATAAATCTCTGGCTGTTTTTAGCAGTATTGTGATATTTGGAATCTTAGAAACATTAATTCCCTTTTTTCAATATCATCAAACTTTACTTAAAAGAGTTATTCACAATCTAATTTTAGGTTTAGTAAATTCTTTATTGGTTAACCTCACAGTTATTTTAATCTTAAAATCTCTCTGGAAACCAACTTTATCACAGGGATTTTTTTATGATCTAAATTTACCTTGGTTGCATTTTATTCTCTCTTTTTTATTGCTAGATTTATATATGTATACGTGGCATAGATTAATCCACACTTGGGGTTTTGCTTGGCGGTTTCACAAAGTTCATCATACAGATAGATGGATGAATATATCCACAGCTTACCGCTTTCATCCGGTAGAAGTAATTGTCTCCAATATTCCCAAAATTGGATTAATTTATCTATTGGGAGTTACCCCAAATGCGTGGATATTATATGAATCTTTATTTGCTATATCCTTAGTTTTTCATCATAGTAATTTTGCTTTACCTTTCAAAATAGATAAATTCCTGAGTTATTTTATTGTTACACCTAATTATCATCGCGCTCATCATTGTCAACTAACAAAATATTTAAAT
Source organism: Anabaena sp. 54 (assembly GCF_017355725.1). Taxonomy (NCBI): domain Bacteria; kingdom Bacillati; phylum Cyanobacteriota; class Cyanophyceae; order Nostocales; family Nostocaceae; genus Anabaena; species Anabaena sp. 54. Next base: position 33,616 of record NZ_JAAVWA010000011.1, on the reverse strand, counting down.
AGTAATTATACAAGTTTATTAACTATCTGGGATATAATATTTCAATCTCGTTATTATCCACCCCAACCAGAAACCATCCAATTTGGTGTACCCGAAGAAACTAGAAATTTTAATGTGATCAGTTTATTAAAATTACCGTTTGTGCCTGTGAATAAATAATCAAATTTACTGTATTATAGAAATAATTCGGCAAACATCTCTTTTTTCCTAGATTAAAATTAATTATTAAATTTGGAGTTTTTCGCTGTGCTGAGTTCACCTTTACCCACAATCAACGCCCTCAAACAACCTACCAGTGATGCTTGGGTAGAGCAAGCGATCGCTAACCTTGATATTATTTTACTAGATCACTCCCACTGTGAACGCAAAGCCGCAGGAGTAGCATTAAATATGATGTTCCGCTATCCCTCTAATGCTAAAATGGTGAGGGAGTTAACAGCGATCGCTCGTGAAGAACTCGAACACTTTGAACTTGTTAATCAATGGCTAGAACGCCGTCAGATCAAACTAGCAGCCCTATCCGCACCCCCCTACGGTGCGGGGTTAAAATCCCAAGTTCGGGGACAAGAACCCCAGAGATTTTTAGACTCCTTACTCGTCACCGGCTTAATAGAAGCCCGCAGTCATGAACGCTTAGGACTCCTAGCTGCTAACTGTCCAGAACCAGAACTAGCTCAATTTTACCGCAGTTTAATGGCATCAGAAGCCAGACATTTTGGGATGTATTGGGTTTTAGCTGACACCTATTTTGACCGAAAAATCGTCATGGACAGATTAGACGAATTAGCAGAGGTGGAAAGTCAATTATTATCAACCTTACACCCAGAACCCAGAATACATAGTTAGTCAGTTTTTGCCGGAGTATGGATTAACAACCAAGTTTGCAAATCATTCAAACTCTGAAAATCTAAAAGAGCTTCACTCAATTCTTCTAACACAGACAATGGTAAACCAGAAATAGATTTTATCTTTCTCTGAGATATTTTACCAAACCGCTTTGTTAATTGTCGAATCACCAAATTAATTGTAGCTTGTTCTATGCCTTGTTCTATGCCTTGTTCTAGTCCTTCCTCTAGTCCTTCTTCTCTGCCTTGTTCCAGTCCTTCCTCTCTGCCTTCTTCTTTAATTTCTTGATAAACTCTAGTTTCTTTGAGTGTAATTCCTAACATTGATTCTACCTCCCGACGACTCAGATTTTCAAACTTGTAGACCATGATTGTCGTGATCATCTCCATCATAGCTTGACTTGATGGTGTGACAATCTCCTCATCAGTAAACCAAAAAGTTTTTCCCAAAGAGCGATTTTTACGGAATGCTAACGCTATTGCTACAGACGAAGCAGGCATCAACAACAAAATACGATAGACATTTATGTGATATAAAATACTAAATACATAAGAAATAGTTATAGTAATTTGCACTGGGTCAAAATATGAAATGATGAATGTAGTGTGTAGCATATTGGTTGAAAAAATTGACTGTTTCATCTCTAACAAAAGCCACGCAGGGCGAATCTACAGAAGAACTCGTTTTAACCGACTCAGAAACCCAAGACGCAGGTTATTCAGTGTTTAGTAGAAAATTTTTCGATTGAAACGCAAGGAGCCTGTGACCAACAAACTTTATTCGAGATTCTGGTTAAAGCAGCCAGCACTGGAGACAGTATTGAAAACACAGCTAAATTGTTAAAAAATATTCCGACAGCTAATGATATTAGATATCATCTCAATAAAATTAATAATTTTGAGGAATTAGAAGCGCAAATAAATCAAGCATTAAAAAGTCGAATTCCTTTAGGATTAAAAAAGGGGTGTTTAAAAATAGCGATTGATTTAAATTTAATTTGTTATTATGGTAAACCAACACCGTCAGAATTACCCTACATATATCGAAGTGAAGCTAAATCTGGTACTAATTCATTTTACGCCTATGCCACTTTATACGTTATTAGTAATAATAAGCGTGTAACTCTGGCAATAAGAGGTGTTCGCCAATTAGATACTAGTGTGGCTTTAATTACTTATTTATTAGCAGAACTTGAACCCCTCAAAATAAATGTAAAAAAACTCTACTTGGATAGAGGATTTTTTAATACTCCTGTAATTAGATGGTTACAGGCATTAGATATCCCCTTTCTTATGCCTGCTATCAAGACTGGAAAAAAAGGAGGAATCAAACAATTTCTCAAGGGTAAAAAAAGTTATAAAACTACCTATACCATTACAAGAGACAAAGATGATTTCGTCACATTTGATTTATGGATTGTCTGTAAATATAGAAAGGGAAAGCATAAAAAGCATGGAGTTCAATACTTTGTTTATCTTGCTTATAAGGTCAAAACAAATTTAAATTATATCTATCAAGATTATCGAAAAAGATTTGGCATTGAAACTAGTTATCGTCTGAAAAATATTTGTCGAATTAAGACGAATAACAAAAATCCAGTTTTGAGATTACTATTCATTGGAATATCCTTTCTTCTAGTTAATATCTGGGTGAATCTACTATGGCTCAAAATCAGCCGTAAAAGGAAGGGTAGTCGATTAATTTATCGCACACTTTTCACACTCAAACAGATGTTAGCTTTTTTATCTCAAGCCCTACAGAGGAAATATCAAGTCGTTGAAAGCATTTATATTCCATCCGGTTAGCGTCAAGAAATTATTACCCAGCCAATCATAAGTAATTGTTATCTATATGATATCTACTGGTTAGAACACTGGGAATTAAAAAGTATTTTATATTACTGATTGTTTGATGATAGCATCAGTGTTTTATAGGAATCGCTTTTTGGGAAAAACTTTTTGGTTTACTGCTCATGGGTTCTGGTTAATAAATATCTAGCTACTGCTGGGGCTTGACTTTCTCCCAGAGTAGTTAGTAACATGACACCTAAACCTAATGGTAATTCTTGAATATCTCCCAATTCATCTAAATATACTCGATGTACTTGAGGACTGTTGAGAAATCCACGATGAGGATAAATGTCATTTTGTTCTGTATTTCGAGATGGATAAATGATCACTATTTGCCAATCACAAAATCTTTTGCGATTACGATAAAAATATAGTGAAGTTTCCGCACAGATTCTTTCATACAATTCCTCATCTCTTTGAAATTGTACCTCACAAAAATATACTATGCCCTGTTCATCACCTTCTGGTGGTAAAAATACACCATCAATTGCAAAAGTCGGTTCTTTGACAGCCACAGAATCAAAGCGGTAAGCCTGAGCATTAATCGGCGGATCTGTCAACAGTTCAAACAACAAAGATGGATATTGTTGAAAGAGTTTATAAAAAAGTGAATCTCTTCGCATAAATCATGATTATAATATTTACTGGTTAAAATTCCTCAAACTTTGCGTCTTTGCGCCTTTGCGCGAAACATAATTTAACTGTAAAATAGAAAAAACCCCGGAGGTAGAATTACGGTTTACGCACGTCCCCTAGCCAGATTAATCGAACAATTGCAACGGCTACCCGGAGTTGGTCCAAAAAGCGCCCAACGTTTAGCTTTGCACATCTTAAAAAGACCAGAAGCAGAAGTAGAAGCCTTAGCTCAAGCACTTATTGACGCAAAAAAACAGATCGGTTTGTGTAAAGTTTGTTTTCACCTTTCATCAGATCCAATCTGTGAAATTTGTCGTCATCCTCAGCGAGATAATACAATTATTTGCGTAGTTGCAGATTCTCGTGATGTGATTGCATTGGAAAAAACCCGTGAATTTAAAGGTAAATATCATGTTTTAGGTGGCGTAATTTCCCCTATGGATGGTATTGGACCAGAACAGTTAAATATTCAGCCTTTAGTCAGACGGGTAAGCGAACAAAAACCCCAAGAGGTGATTTTAGCTATTAGTCCTAGCATCGAAGGAGAAACCACAACATTATACATAGGTCAATTACTAAAACCATTTACAAAAGTCACCCGCATTGCTTTTGGTTTACCTGTAGGTGGTGATTTAGAATATGCTGATGAACTTACCTTAGCTAGAGCATTAGAAGGACGGAGAGAGCTAGATTAAAAGTAGCAAATTTGATTACCAAAATGTTTTTTACCAACTCCCTAGAAAATCAACTGCAAGAGTGGAATAATACCATTAACACTCAGCCAAATAATGCTAATGCTTATGTTCGTCGAGGTATGGTTTATTTTAAATTAGGAAAAATTGCCGAATCAATTCAAGATTTTGATCATGCAGAAAAGTTAGATATTCAAATTACTCCTTATCTGTGGCAACGAGGATTATCTTATTATTATGCAGAACGATTTGCTGAAGGTGCAAAACAGTTTGAAATAGATTTAACTGTTAATGCTCAAGATGTGGAAGAAACTGTCTGGAGATATCTTTGTATAGCTAGATTATCCGGTGTTACAGAAGCTCGTAATTCTTTATTACCTGTGAAAAATGATCCGCGAAAAATCATGAAGTCTGTTTATGATTTATTTGCAGGTAATTGTACAACAGATGATGTTTTGAACGTAGGAAAATTGGCAGGATTAAAAGGTAAGTTTTACAGTCATCTCTATTTGGGTTTATATTATGAAGCTGAGAATAATTTAGAGTTAGCGCAGGAATATATAGTTAAAGCTGCGGATGAGTATAAGCTTGATGATTATATGTGGTATTTAGCAGTAGTGCATAAGCAATTACGGGAATGGGATTAATATAAATATATACATCTCCAGAAATAAAATTTCACGAATCGCTTCCCAGAAATAAATCGTGAGTCGGCTTTTAGAGGATGTTTGAAAAGTGGTATCCCGTAATTTTCATCGCTTTTTTACCCCCTTTTCCCCTTGTAAACGGGGGAAACAATAAAAATCCAGTTCCCTCCCCTTTATAAGGCTACGGTGTACACACAAGTTATCGAATCACCATTATTCCTCAAATTACCCCACCCTAACCCTCCTCTTTGCAAGGGGAGGGAACTAATTTTTCCGGTTTCCCCCCAAAGCATCAGGGGGATTAAGGGTTTTACAAAAAAAATACAGCCCTTCCTGCTGTTATGAGGTACAAACTTTCATCGCCAATCCTGTAGGGGCGCAGGGTCTGCGCCCTTAATTGTGTTGCATTCAACCTGCAACTGCTGTAAGATAAAAATATCATTAAAGAAATAAGGTTCTTCGGTTATTTTTATGGAAACCCTGGTTCAAAATCATTGAAAGCCCTATTGTGTAGGCATTTCATTGAAAATATGGAAATAATTGTTTATAACCCTTGTCCCGTAAGGGTTTTGTTATCATCAATCCTCAATCACCATAAAAGAGACGCAAGAGCCAGAAATAAGTCCGAGTTATATAGTAATCCTAAATTAGTTATGAAAAACAAGATCCCCGACTTCTCTAAGAAGTCGGGGATCTGACTCTGGTAATGTTCACAAATCAAATAGGATTGCTATAGTTGTAAAAAATATAGACAAATATCTTTTACTTTGAACGTTTTACCTTTACTGGGAAAACTATACTCAACACGGCTTAATTATTTGATTCTGTAGGTAGGGGTTTAGCAGTGCTAAACCCCTACAAATCAGGGTTGTTCGTGATTTTACAAAAGTCCATCTCTCAACCGTGTTTAGTATACTAGCGATCGCCCAAGCATTTACTTGTCAGTTCCTAAGAGGATGTTTTAAAAGTGGTATTTCGTCATTTTCATCGCTTTTTTACCCCCCTTTCCCCTTATAAAGAAGGGAAACAATAAAAATCCAGTTCCCTGCCCTCACAGACAACTTTTTCAGCAAACCCTATTTAGTCATCAAAAGACAAGTTTTGCTATGAGACTGGGAATGAATTCCCAGTCGGGCTATGGGTTTTGCGTTAAGTTGACACCAATGTTGAAGGCAGAGCCTTCTGTAATTCATTCCTATACAGAGTATGGGAACGAGAAATAAAAATCAACTATTCACCACAGGAACGAGGGGATAAAAGTCCAGAATTGACGCGAAATTCCCCCAGATATGTTTCTAAAATCTGAAATTGGGAAATATTCAAGCTGTAATAAATCCAGCGTCCCTCTTGACGGGAATTTACTAGACTTGCTTCTTTGAGGGTTTTGAGATGAAAAGAAAGTTTTGATTGATTTATTTCTAAAGCATCACATAAATCACATACACATAGTTCACGCTGACGCAGAAGTTCTATAACACTGATTCTAATGGGATCTGATAGGGCATGAAAACCCGATACTATTAAATTGTGAGTGGCAATAGGAAAAGTTAGTGGTTTATTTAAGAGCATTAGGTATCCATCCTCATGATATTTGATTTTCTAGATAGGGTTTGCTGATAGCGTGGCGTTAGCCATACTTCTAGCCCTCACAGACAACTTATTCAGCAAACCCTAGTAGTCTGTCAACCCGAAAATGACGGGTGAAGGCAAGCAGGGGGAGAAGAGAGGCAGGGCAGGGGAGGGAAGAACATAAAGAAGAAATGAACCACGAAGGACGCAAAGAGAGCGAAGGAAGAAGGAAGAGGAAAAATTTATTTACCCGTCAATTATACTCAACACGGCTTAATTATTTGATTTAAGCGGGTAGGGGTTTAGCGGTGATCATTGGTGTCAACTTAACGGTACAGCCTCCCAAATTAAAACTGATACTAATCGCACTGGATATTTACATGGATTTGAACGATATTTACCCATGATGATAATTTCATCTTTATAATAAGTGCATTGAGATAATACTTGTTTAACTTTATAATTTGTTTTTTCTTTTATTCTGGTAATAAAGTACTTTTTACTCTCGGTTAATTTGTCAAACCAATTAAAGCTGAAAAATCCTAGATCCACTATTATCAAGCCTCTTTCTGGCAGTTTATCTAACAAATCTTTTCCCCAGTTTTGGTCATGACTTTTGGGATTTTGTTAATACCATAATTTGACGGGATTTTGGGTAAAGGCTTCGACAATTATCATGATTTTCCCACCTAATTTTGATGAATTATCTTCGCTTATTTTTAATCTTTTTGATAATGCTTGTTTGCTAACTTCTATTGGTCATATACCCATAATAAGTAGGTGAACACAATAAAACCAAACTGTGTAAAGAAACGTAAAATCGCCCAAAACCTCTTTACTCTTGCCTTTTGCCTCTTGCCTCTTGCCCTGCCATAACGACAATTTCCAACGCCAACCTACTTAATCCTTCTTCTTTTAATACTCTTACTGCTTCTGATAATCCCGCTATTTGTCGATAAACTAAACTGAGAATTAAGTAGGTGAACACAATAAAACCAAACTGTGTAAAGAAACGTAAAATCGCCCAAAACCTCTTTACTCTTGCCTTTTGCCTCTTGCCCTGCCATAACGACAATTTTCAACGCCAACCTACTTAGTGCTACCATTACTGGTAAGTTTAGCAATCTATCTCTCATCGGTTTATCATTGTTTCCTGGTAAATATTTTAATTGTGTAAATAGACTTGGTTGTAGATATTTTGTTAATTCTTCTTCAATTTGTGGTAATGATGGCGATGGAGTTTGTTGCTGACGACGCAAATCTGGATTCCCATTTTTTCTTTTTCTTGTTTGAGTCATAATTTTTGACCCTGTGAGTGTTTTTCATAATTTTATTATCCTCTTTTTTGGTTCAAATGCGATTCCTTCGGTGAGCTAGGCACATCACCCTCTTGAACAAGAGCGATCGCAAAGCGCGACCTAGGAATCGCCTATAGCAGTTCATTCCGCGCCATCGCTCTTGTTCTCCTCCTTATTTATTAAGGGTTTTACGTTAAGTTGACACCAATGAAGCTCTTGCTTTACCCCTACGTTTAGAATCAAACAATCAAGCCGTTTTGAGTATAGCCATAACCCAACATTATTAAGGATTTTGTTGGGGTTCGTTCCGATTGCTCCGCAACGCTAAAGCGAACAACCCAACCTACATTTCCTTAACCGACTGAAGGACTTTCAGAAAGGGAGTATGCGGCTAAAAAAGAAATAGCAGCATGGCAAATTATTGACAGATTAGCGGCAATTTTTCCTGGTTTAGATACTGGGTTAGATTATTTGGAAATTGGGACTCCACGTACTCACAGACGCTTTTTAGGATGGATAGATGGCATTTATGGAGCAATCGGAAATAGATCCCCGACTTCTTCACAATGATTTCCAATCATATAAAGTACATCTTAGCCCCCTCATCGCTTGCGGGGAGGGGGTTGGGGGTGGGGTTCTTGTTCCGGGTTTGATGACAATTTGCTGTAAGAAGTCGGGGATCTGATATTTAGTGAAATAAGTTTTTAGGGGGGAAGCTGACCTTTTTAGGCACGTATTCAGAACAGTCTATGGCTTCTTCTGTAAGAACAGTATCAGGCTTGACGGCACATTTTAAATAATGGTTATTGGCAAAAAATTGACATTTTTTACAGGGGACTTTTTGTAGAATTTTGTTTTTTATGCAGACCTTATCATCTGCATTGGTGCGGATTTTATGAAAAAGCAGGAGAAAAATAGCCCAAACAAAAATAAATCCCAGAGGAGCTAACGATAGTGCTAAATCTGGTATTTGGATGTTGTGATATTGCACTTGGACTTTTTCTTGTTGAACTGCACCTTGAGCAATGGACAAGTTGGTATTGTCGGTCATGAATGTATTTCCCAATACCTGCTCTATATACATCTTATTTTCCTTAATTATCTATAATGGTTCTTACAACAATTTTCGTTTTCATGGAATACAATGAAGAGCGAAGGACATAATGGAGGGCGCAGGCCCTGCGCCCCTACGGGTTTTGCGATAGAAAACTGTACCTGATAACATCAGAAAGTGCTGTAATTAAAAAATGTGACAGAACCAAGTGGCAAGCTCCTCAATATAAAGTCTGTTTTAATTGTGACTGATGTTTGATTTTGAAACTTTTAATTTAAGTCTATGCTTTGTTTGAGTAAAGCTGTATATGGCTTCTGATTATAGGTTTATCAAAAGTAAAGATTAGTTATCTCTGTCAATAGTTTTGTTTTTTATTATGTGAATATATACCTGAAGTAGTACGTGGATATTAAAAATACAGTTGGTAAGAGAACTCCACAAAAAGAAATGCCCAATGTCATTCTGTTCGTGCTGCCATAGGCATTACGAAAGGAAGTGTAGTGAAGAATCTCTTGAGATGCTTCGTTTCGCTATGGCTAACGCCACGCTCCGCGAACGCTACACTCAGCATGACAAAACAGGATCATTTATTTTGCGGCTTACTCTAATAGTTTTTTAAATTTTTGAATTTCTAGAACACCGATACATTAATTTAATTGTAGAGGCAATCCCCCTGTGGTTGTTCTGGTAGGGTTTTGGGGCAAGCACGGGGGCATTGCCCCTAGAGAGAATTGCCATTTTACGGATTATTAAATCGGTGTTGTAGCTATTCCTGGTTATTTAATCTAGCTTTGATATCAGCAGCGAAGTCTTCATATTTTCTTAAAGGTGTTACTTCTATTTGCACTTTTTGTCCGTTTTTTTTCATGATAGGCAAGTCTAGAAGAATTTGGTCTAATGTGTCGGGAGTAGGAACATCAACAATGACAATTACACGACGAGTACCAACACATTTCCATAAATCAACCACTATTCCGGCTTGTTTGGCTTGGAGGGCGACATCTGCTTCTTCACTCCATAAGGCAAATAGTTCTTGTTGATTTATGTTATCGGGGTATTCAACATGAAAATCTAAATGATATAGCATAAGTAGGTTGGCGTTGAAAATTGTCGTTATGGCAAGGCAAAAGGCAAGAGGCAAGAGGCAAGAGTGAAGAGGGTTTGGGCGATTTTACGTTTCTTTACACAGTTTGGTTTTATTGTGTTCACCTACTTAGTTACATTTTCCTGGAAGTTTTTATTTTAAGTAGTGAGACAGAATTAATTACACAATGTCACTGCGTAAGCGTTGCGTGGCGTTAGCCATATGGAACGAAGTGAAATAAAGCAATCGCAAGGGTTGTGATTGCTTCCCTTCCCTCGGAATGACTGTAAATATTTTTGTCCAATTACTTATTAGTTTAAACTAAAATCAGTATAATTCTGAGTTGAAATATCAGCTATTTAACCAGGGGGTATTTCGTCTTCTAGGAGACGAATAATAGTTGCTGGTGGTGCGAGTTCTGGTTGAAAGATTCCTTGTAGTGCTTGTTCTAAGGTGGGTGCCATGATGATGCGATTTTCATAGGCTACGACTACTCTCACTAATGTTGGTAAACTATTTTGTGTGGCTTCTAAATAAATTGGTTCAACATATAGTAATGATTGCTCAATGGGAACTATTAACAGATTACCTTGAATTACTCTGGAACCTTGACGATTCCATAGGGAAATTTGTTGAGAAATAACTGGATCTTGATTTATTCTGGCTTCAATTTGTTCTTGTCCATAAATTAAACGTTCTTTGGGAAAGTTATATAATACTAATTTCCCATAATTTTCACCGTCGGAACGTGCTGCTAACCAAGCGATTAAATTGGTGCGTTGTTTGGGTGTGTAGGGAAGTAGGAGGATGAATTCTTCAAAGGAAACGTTAGGGAGACTGGTTATTAAATAGTAGGGTTCAACTTTACGGCTTTCGTTACCATAGATTTCATTGGGAATCTGCCATTGATCTTCCCGATTATAAAATACCTGGGTATCTGTCATGTGGTAGATCATTAAGCGTTCAGATTGAATTTTGAAATAATCTACTGGATAGCGGAGATGATTGCGGAGATTGATTGGTAAATTATTCAGTGGTTGAAACATTTTGGGAAATATTTTTGACCAAGCTGTAATTAATGGATCGGAGGCATCAGCAATGTAAAATCTGACTGTACCGTTGTTAGCATCAATGACGATTTTAACAGAGTTACGGATATAGTTAATACTATTTTTACCTGTATCTGAGTAAGGATAGCGATCGCTTGTGGTGTAAGCATCAACTATCCAATAAAGATAATTTTCTTTACCGGGAAATTGTTGATTTTGACCATCTATATGGGCATCTGCTACAACTAAATAAGGATCACTATCAAATTTTAAAAAAGGGGCAATGGTGCGAATTCGTTGGTTAATATTCCGCCGTAATAATATTTTGGTTTCTGGTAAAAAATCTCTGGTAAATATCATTTTCCAGTCTTTTAAATATATGGAAAATAGCCATCTTCGCCATAGAGAGTTGATATGAATACCCCCTAATCCATCATAACTATTATAAACATTATCGCTGCCACTGGGATAATCTAATTCTTTAACTTTTGTCCCAGTCATGACGTGAGTATTACTAATTTCTCCATAATAAATTCGGGGTTGTCCGATGGGAATACTGGCACGAATATTAGGACTAGAAGTATTTAATACGCTACCATTTTCACTAATATCTTTGACAAAATATTCTGGTAATCCACCAGCAGCAACGGTATTGACGGGACTCATAGTGAAGCCATAACCATGAGTATAAATCATATTTTGGTTTACCCATGTTTGTGCTTGGAGGGGAACATCTGGATAATTTAATTCTCTCGCTGCAATTAGTACCTGTTGTTTTTCTTGATCACCGTTATTTTTAATTAAATATCTATCAATATCAGCATCGGGAAATTTATAATAAGGGCGAATTTGTTGTAACTGACGGTTAGTTTTTAATAATGGTTCTTGATCCCAAAGCCGAATATTTCTAATTGTCAATTCATTGGCTTTGATATCTGCTTCTGTGAGTTTTCCTGTGGGGTTAAATATTTGAGAGTCAATGACATCTAAATTAAATGCTTGACGAGTTAGGGCGATATTTCGCATTATATAAGGTTGTTCTTTTTGTAATTCATTTGGCTCAACAATAAAACTTTGTACAGCCATAGGTATAATAAAATTACCTATGAATATCAAAGTTATATAAATACCTAAAGCATAACTTACCCGGCGATGATGTGAAGATTTTTGTTGCCAAAATACAGTTAACCATAATAAGTATAAGGCTATAGCTACTGATAAAATATATAGTATTGTATCTGCTGGTAATTGGGCTTTAACATCAGTATAACTAGCTCCATAACTGACACCACGAACCGAGTATAGGAGTTGATAACGACTGAGCCAATAATTTAAAGATACGACTAACATTAAACAGCCGACTAATCCCGATAAATGGCGCATTTGTGGAGAAGAAAATCCGGGAAAAACGGCTTGACTGAGACTATTTGCTGATAATAAATAGGTGAGAATGACGCTAATAAAACCATATAGGGATAATCCTATTAACCAAAATCCTAAAAGTTCCCAAATGGGGAGATGGAAAATATAAAAACTGATATCCTTGCCAAATAATGGTTCAGGATGATCAAAGGAAATAGGATGAAAAGATAAGAGAATTTTTGCCCAATGTTGAGATAGTATCCAGCCAAAGATAAGACTAAAAATAATAGCGATCGCTCTGAAGCACAATTTGCTATAAATTAATATAGCCATAGATAATCCCCCCAATAGTCCTAAAGACCAAGGTTGAGAAATTATCTGTCTTCCCAACTGTAAAATTATCTCGGCTCGAAATAATAGTGGTACTGATAAACTAGATTGATTAACTTTCTCTAACCAATAGGAGAGGGCAATGTTTCCATAGTGTATTAGCATCAGGCACAGTAAAAAAATTAACCCTAATATTAGAGGTAAGAGCGATCGCAATTTAATTTTACTGGTATAATTTTGCCATTGAGGGGATTGATTATTTCTGGGATATTGAGGACTAAGAAAACTCGTTAATCTTTGACTAATTTTTAGTTCCTGTACCGGAATAGAATGAGAAAAAGGGGGATATTTCAACCTCTCAGCTAAAGTGAGATTTCCTAATAAGTAAATGGCGCTCAAACTCACAATAAACAACCATAAACTCCCCTGAGTTAACAATCTTTGCAAAAATACTTCTATATAACCAACTTCCTGAAACCAAAAAATTTCCGCACCCAAATAAGCAGCTATATCTAAGAATAGCCACAAACTCAAACATCCTATAAAAACTCTAATAGTTTTCATTTTTAAACCATTTAATGTCATTTGTCACTAGGATTTTAGAAGGTGTTTTAAAAGTTATGGTTGATGTATCAAATATTTTTTACCCCACCCTAACCCTCCCTTTAGTAAGGGGAGGGAACTGGATTTTTATTGTTACCCCCCTTTATAAGGGGAAAGGGGGGTAACAATGTGATGAAAATTACGGGATACGACTTTTCAAACATCCTCTTAAACATTTCTGGATAAATCTTTGAGGAATTTCTCTACTTTCTCCCCAGTGTTGATGAATATAAGAAGCATGAACATTGGGTAAATTCCAACCTTCAAAACCTGTATTTTCATCACAATCATAGCGATAGGTATTAAATAATGGTTGGGGAGAATTAGTGATTACATGAGAACGATGAAATTCATGTCCAAAAATGTTTTTATTGCTATCAAGTAAAAAAGTATTTTCTAAAACTACTGCGCGACGATATCCTAATGTTAATCTTTTATCCATTTGTGCATAAGTGGGTAATATTCCTACCATTGACCAAGAGTTACCATCAAAATCAATAATTTTCTCACACAAATACATCAATCCTCCACATTCCGCAATTGTGGGTATTCCTCCTAAAATTGAGTTTTTGACTGCTTGTATTAGGCTGGTATTTTTAGATAATTGTTGTGCGAATACTTCAGGAAACCCTCCACCAAAATACATTCCTTGGATATCTTTGGGTAATTGATCATCATTTAATGGACTCCAAAATACTAATTCTGCTCCTAATTCTTCTAGTAGATCTAAGTTATCTTGATAGTAAAAATTAAAGGCTTGATCTCGCGCTACAGCAATTCTTACAGCAGAATTGGGAGTTGAGAATTGAGAATTGGGAATTGGGGAAGATGCTGATTTTAAAAGTGGGAGAAGTTTATCCCAATCAAAGTAAATATCACCTAAATCTGCCAAACTATTAATTATTTGATCTAATTCTGGTAATTCTGCGGTGGGAATTAAACCCAGATGACGGTCAGGAATGGTAATATTATCTTGTCGTCGTAAGACACCGAGTATGGGTAATTGTAAAGGTGAAAGGGCAGCTTTTAATAATGATAAATGCCGATCGCTTCCGACTCGATTTAAGACTAATCCAGCAACTTTAATTCTACTATCTAAAGAACAATAACCGTGAGCGATCGCAGCTACTGAACCCGATAAACGACTACAATCAATTACTAATATTATTGGTATATCTAATAATCTAGCAACGTGGGCTGTACTTGCAAAGTCGGTTTTTTCATTTGTGTTTGACAAATGGCTAATACCATCAAACAAACCCATTACCCCTTCAACTAAAGTATATTCAGACTGGGGAGAATGATGGTGAAAACATTGCTGCACATAACTTTCTGAAGTTAGCACAGCATCTAAATTTCGGCAAGGAAGACCAGTAACATATTGATGAAACATCGGATCAATATAATCGGGTCCCACCTTAAAAGATTGCACTTTTACACCACGACGACGTAAAGATGCTAATAGGGTAAGTGTAACTGTTGTTTTCCCGACTCCACTCCGTTCTCCAGCAATAATTATAGACATAGATTAGCAATTAAAAATTAACAATTAAAAATAAAGACTGGGCGCAGGCCCTGCGCCCCTACCTCCTGACTCCTTGCTATTATCCTTCCCGTTGTCTTTCTTCAATGTCCACTGGAGAAATCATACTATTGATTTTCTCCACATCTGTTATCATAATGATAATACCTTCTACTGTTTCTTTTAGTAAAGGACTACAGGCAACATAACATTGGATTTTTTTACCGCGACGATTGGTGGCATTCAGAAGTATTTCCTGTAATTTCTTCTTACTAGATATAATATCACGAAGGGAATTTCGCAGTTGTTCTACAGGTAAACCGATATCCAAACTAAACCAGGATTTATTCATTACTTCGTCACTGCGTAAACCCCACATATCCTCAACTGTATGATTCCAAATTAAAATATTAAAACTATTATCTAAGACTACCATTCCCATTTGCAGAGAGCTTAAAATAGAAGCAAGAAAAATATTAGTTTGGTCAAGTTCAGTGGTGCGATCGCTTAATTCATTATTTATTGTTTGTAATTCTTGATTAGCAGATTGCAGTTCCTCATTCATTGTCTCCATTTCTTGATTTGTTGATTGCAATTCTTCATTGGTTGTTTCTAGTTCTTCATTAGTAGATTGCAATTCTTCATTGGTTGTTTCTAGTTCTTCATTAGTAGATTGCAATTCTTCATTGGTTGTTTCTAATTCCTGTCGAGAACGTTGTAATGCTGTTTGGAGTTTCAGATAACGGGTGACATCATTAAAAGAGATTGTGACACCGAGAATGGTTTGATCATTATCTTGTAAAGGAATGATTCGCACATCTAAATATTGAACTTCTGAATTTGGCTGATAACGTTCAACATTTGTGAGTATAATAGGATGGCGTTCATTATATACTTGCTCGATTAATGAGCGTAACTCTACAGGTCTATAGGATAATTCTAAATCCTGAAAAGGGCGATTTAAATCTCTCGTTGTCAAACTAAATAAACTCCGAGCTTGTTCATTAATCATAATTAATATACCATGATTATCAATAACAACTTGGGCGCTAGACGCTGTATCAAAAGCCAAATCTCTAATTCGCAGTTCTTCAGCATAAACATTATTAGAGGATTCTTTATTTTGCAAATTTGTCATAACTAGTTGACGATTACGGATGTTTCCCAAAGATACTTTCGCAAATACACGATCTTTTAAATGTATAGGTATAAATAAATTAGAGTGCATGACTAACATCTCTGCTTTTCCTAAAAATAGATAGCCATGATCATTAATGGCAAAATGAAACCGATTGATAATCTTTCCTTGTATTTCTGAATTAAAATACATTAAGGTATTGCGACAAGCCAATAAATCTAAACGAGAAATTGGTGCATCCTGAAGTAAATCATGACGACCAAAAATCACGCAACGACGCAAATCTTGGCGAAAAACATAATTTTTATTTACTAGATCAAAATATTTATCGCGCAGTTCTGATGGAACTTCAATGATATTTTTGGCTGAATAACTAGCTTGACGAGCTTGGGTGAGAGCTTCTTCGTCTACATCTGTTGCGTAGATTTTTACCCGCTTACGAAACTCTTCTACTCCCAATATTTCTGCTAGAACCATTGCTAAAGTATAAGCCTCTTGTCCAGACGCACAACCAGCACTCCAGAACCGAAGCTGTTCATCTTTTTGTTTATTTTTGATGATATCAGGGATAATTTCTTTGGCTAAATATTCCCAAGCTGAACTATCTCTAAAAAAAGCAGTCACATTAATTAAAATGGTATTAAACAAATTTTTAAACTCATCTGGATGAACTTCTAAATAATCTTGATAATTCACAAAGCTATCTATATTTAAAGTCTCCATCTCTTTAATAACACGACGCATTAAAGTCGAACGTTTATAACCTGTGAAATCAAACCCTCGATTGATTCTCAAATATTGGAGGAGATTTTCAAAATCAAGGTCTTTGTGTGGAGCATTCATAGAATCAATTAGGGTTTTACTAGAAACAGATACACATCCTCAGATCATTGTAAACTAAATCAATCTGGCTTACGGATATTGAATTTGCAAAACTATTGTTTATACACAGTCAGCTTTTTATCATAACCTAAATTAGTGATATGTTATGACGAAATAGCATGAGACATAACCAAAGTTATCAAAGCGGAAGAAATTTCTGTTAAAGGGAGGATGAAATCTACATTCCCTGTCTTAATTGCTGAAGATGGCATTCCCGGAAATTCAGCACTTTTGTCATCCTGGACAATTACCGTCCCACCCATTTTTTTGATTGCTTCCACTCCCATTGCGCCATCACTACCAGTTCCTGTGAGGACAACAGCGATCGCTCTTTCTTTATAACTTGCTGCCACGGATTCAAACAACAAATCCGCCGAAGGACGGAGAAAATGCACCATTTCCGACTGAGACAAAGAAGCTGTACCATCACTATTCACCAACAGGTGGTTATTCGGAGGAGCAATATAAACAGTCCCCGGAGTGAGTTCATCTCCTGCTTTTGCTTGGACTACTTTCAGTGGAGTCCGACGACTGAGAATTTCTGCCATCAGGGATGGATGACGAGGATCTAAATGTTGAACCACAACAATTGCTGCTCGGAAATTTGCAGGTAAATTTGAAAGCACCTCAATTAATGCCGTTAATCCACCAGCAGAAGCCGCTAAAGCCACAATATCAAAGTTAGGAAGATTTGGCATATTTATCCTGAAAATTATCATCTTTCCCAACTCTAAGATATCTAAATTTTCAACTCATTCCCTGTACCTACAGACCTATGGATCAATCATAGCTAATTTGTAAACATATAAATGCTTAGATCCCCGACTTCTTAAAGAAGTCGGGGATCTGAAAAGAAGTCGGGGATCTTTTTGTTCACATTTCACTGACAAAGCTAATTTTCTGCTTCCAGATTTTTTTTAGCTTCCTGTAATTGCTTTTTATTTTCCTCACTAATTTCAGGATATTGCAAATTTAACTCCTGTAACTTTGTGCAAATAATATCTGCTACCACCAACCGTGTAAACCATTTCCGATCAGCAGGAACAATATACCAAGGAGCTAATTCTGTACTTGTATTGTTAAAAACTTGCTCATAAGCATCCATATAATCATCCCAAAAAGCCCTTTCTCGGATATCACTAGCAGAAAATTTCCAATGTTTTTCCGGTGAATCAATCCGTGCTAAAAACCGCTTTCTTTGCACCGATTTTGAGACATTTAGAAAAAACTTCAGCACAATTACCCCATTATTAACCAAGTATTTTTCAAAATTATTAATTTCCTCAAATCGCTGTTTCCATATCTGATTACCTTGAGGAAACTTGGGTAATTGTTGTTTTTTAAGAATTTCTGGATGGACACGAACTATAAGTAATTCCTCGTAATATGAACGATTAAAAATGCCAATTCTACCCCTTTCCGGGAGAGACTTCATCGAACGCCATAAATAATCATGATCTAATTCTTCCTCACTAGGAGATTTAAAACTAAATACCTGACACCCTTGGGGATTCACCCCCGACATCACGTGCTTAATGGTGCTATCCTTACCAGCAGCATCCATAGCTTGAAAAATAATTAACAAAGAATAACTATTTTGGGCATAGAGAACATCTTGATATTTAGCTAGTTGTAAAACACCTGTTTTTAATTTTTTAATCGCATCAGTTTTTGGGTGAAACTCGCATCTATAACCTGGATTATAGTCCTTGATCAAAGAAATCTGATCACCTGGTTTAACAATATAAGGATCATGATTCATCTCAAAAAATTAGCCTCCAATGGAATTATCCCTGGCGATTGGAAAGATGCCTCCGGCATCTTTCTAATCGCCGTCTTTCTAAGAAATAGAAGATTGCAACTTGGCCAACATTTCCAAAACTTCCATACTGTGAATACTAGGATTAACCTTCACAAAAGTTGCGCGTAATATCCCTTGAGGATCAATAATAAAACTATGGCGCATGGAGACAACACCTATCCAAGAACCATAAGCCTTACTAACTTCACCCTTAATATCAGCTAACAAAGGAAATTTTAACCCCTCCGAGTCACAAAATTCTGCATGAGAATCAACATCATCAGCACTGATACCAATAATCTCAGTATTTTTCTGAATATATTTAGGTAAATCTTGCTGAAACCGTCGTGCTTCAATAGTACAACCAGAAGTAAAATCTTTGGGGTAGAAATAAAGAACTACCCACTTACCCCGAAAATCAGCTAGAGAAACTTTACCATTGCCTGTATTAGTGGGTAAGGTAAACTCAGGTGCAGGTTGATTAATTGTGGGTAATTTACCACCTAAAGCTTGAGCAGGAGGGGTAAAATTAAACCAACTAATAACAGCCAAACAAGAAGCAAATAAAATGCTAATAAAAGTGCGACGGGAACCCATTTTCTCAACCAAAAGAATAACTTAAATAAGTTTACATTTTTGTTGTTCTCTTTCAATCTGATTGCGGTTCGGACAGGTTTTCGATACTTTCAATGTGTTGGCTATCTATGAGAAAAGCGCCTCTAGTAAAGCGGACACCCCAATAACCACCAGGGCGATGGTCAAGAACTATACCTTCCTCGCCAATATGAATTACTTCAGGGGGACGTAACATAGGCATTGGTTCAGCCGTTTTCAGGTATGGTGGCAATGATACCACACGGACTTTACTACCAATTGGGAATTCTGAAGACATTTTGCAATGGTTTGTAGTTTTGAATAAGTAGGCAGGCAAAATTAATTATATAAAAGATTTAGATTTAATGTAGGTGTAGGGGTAGCGCCCCCGTGCCTACCCCGGTAAGTAATTGGACAAAAATATTTAAGTAGGTGAACACAATAAAACCAAACTGTGTAAAGAAACGTAAAATCGCCCAAACCCTCTTACCTCTTGCCTTTTGCCTTTTGCCTCTTGCTTTGCCATAACGACAATTTTCAACGCCAACCTACTTACAGTCATTGCGAGGGAAGGGAAGCAATCACAACCCTTGGAATTGCTTCATTTCACTTCGTTCCATTGGCTTTCATTCCTTGCCTAAGGGATCACCAAAAAATAAATTACCCAATTTTGTGGGATGGGCATCCTGCCTGTCCTTGGTAATCAGCGGGCAAGATGCCCGCACCACAAGAAACTTTTGCGGATTTTTTTAATTGGAAGTCCCTAAAGGACAGTTAAGTTTTTCCGCCAAGGTCCAAAACCTGCCCTCAAGGGTTTTTAGCCTATTTTCTTATAAAATTTCATAGCATTAAGTAGGTTGGCGTTGAAAATTGTCGTTATGGCAAGGCAAAAGGCAAAAGGCAAGAGGCAAGAGGCAAGAGGGTTTGGGCGATTTTACGTTTCTTTACACAGTTTGGTTTTATTGTGTTCACCTACTTAAATTCGATAATCATGAAAATAAGATTTCTCAATTATTCTCTTGCGCTGGTGGTTTTATGTGGCGGATATACAATTACTCCAACTATAGCCGCTAACCAACAGGTAAAAGTAGCGAAATCTATCTGGAAGTTGTTTTCTCCTGCTGACGGTAGTTTTCGGATTTTAATGCCAGGGAATCCCAGGGAGACTAAACAAACAGTAAATACAAAATCGGGGAAAATTAAATTAAATCTGTTTAGTGTTGAACGCCAACAAGAGGAAGTTAATTATGCCGTTGGTTATGTTGATTATTCCTCTGAATATATTGAATTATTAAATCGCAAAAAGCTGGTTGAAAAGGCTTTAGATAACGGACGCAATAATGTGGTTAAAAAAGCCAAAGGAACTTTAATTAGTGAACAAAAAATTAGATTAGGTTCTTATTTTGGCAGGGAAATTAGCTATAGTAAACCAGGAGTAAACATTGTCAAACTAAGAATATATTTAGTTAAAACCCGGTTATATCAAGTAAGTGCGGAAACTACCAAAAAAAGACAGAAGTTTTTAACTAAGAGTATAGAAGGGTTTTTAAATTCCTTTAATGTATCTTCAAGATAAATACGATGTTGAGCGCATAATATTTTGGGCGCAGTCCTTGTTTGGGTACAGGTCTTGTTTGGGTACAGGTCTTATTTGGGTGCAGGTCTTGTTTGGGTGCAGGTCTTGTTTGGGTGCAGTCCTTGTTTGGGTACAGGTCTTGTTTGGGTGCAGGTCTTGTTTGGGTACAGGTCTTATTTGGGCGCAGTCCTTATTTGGGCGCAGTCCTTATTTGGGGGCAGTCCTTATTTGGGGGCAGTCCTTATTTGGGGGCAGTCCTTATTTGGGGGCAGTCCTTATTTGGGGGCAGGCCCTGCGCCCCTACGAACTCATTTTAAATATTAATGCTGTTCATCTTATTCCCAGTCAGAGACTGGGAATGAATTCTAGAAGGCTCTGCCTTCAATAATATTAGAGGCAGAGCCTCATCAACTGCATTCCTAGTCAGAGACTAGGAACGAGATGTGGTAGGGATTTGAGCTTAAGTTGACACCAATGAAGCTCTTGCTTTACCCCTACGTTTAGAATCAAACAATCAAGCCGTTTTGAGTATAATAGGTAAAATGAGTTAGGATATAGACCAATTAGTTAGGGGATAAAACCACATCTGATTGTAAACTACTAATACCAATTTTACGTGAATCTCCACAGAATCATAAAATACATTGACTCATCCTTCCTTATCTGCATTTATTTGCGTTCATCTGCGTTTAATTATTCTTAAAATCTTAAATTGACATATACAAATTTTATGTTACGTGATTTCCAAAATCGAGCCGAATTAGTCGCATATCTCAAGGAACAGTTCCCCCAAGCCGCAGCACAAGATGATCACATTAGCGATATTCCCGGAGGAAGGAAAGCCGCACAACAAGCGCTACAAAAAATTGACCCCATAGCTTACGCAAAAACCCGCAACTTCCTAACTGGTGACATTACCAAATTGTCACCATACCTTCGTCATGGAGTCTTGAGTTTGCGGGAAGTTCGAGAATATATACTGAACCGAATTGAGAATCCAGAGGATGCTAATAAACTAATTAACGAATTAGGCTGGCGTGATTATTGGCAAAGATTATATGTCAAACTAGGAAACGAGATTTGGCAAAATCAAGAAGAATTCAAAACCGGTTATCAATCAACAGACTACGCAGCCCAACTACCTGAAGATATCACAACCGGAACGACAGGACTAGTTTGCATTGACAGCTTTAGTCAGGAACTACGAGAAACAGGCTATCTACACAACCATACAAGAATGTGGTTAGCAGCTTATATTATCCATTGGCGACATATTCAATGGCAAGCCGGCGCAAAATGGTTTCTTCAACATTTACTCGACGGTGATCCAGCAAGTAACAATATGTCATGGCAATGGGTAGCAAGTACATTTAGTCATAAACCCTATTTTTTCAACCGTGAGAATCTAGAACGTTACAGCAAAGGCGTTTACTGTCGTCAATGTCCCCATTTTGGTAAATGCGACTTTGAAGGCAGTTATGAACAAATAGAACAGCGACTTTTTCCTCAAGCTAAATTCAGCAAACAGCCTAATAGTCAAAGTTGGCAAAAAGGCAATCATCGAAGATAAGGCCACCAATTTGTTAATAAATGTAAAGAATAAGTCCTATCTCAAAAATCAAATGATATCTTAAAAGCATAGGACACCAAGCAAATAAAAACCAACTAAAAGAAAGGGTAAATGATTCAGTGTGTCCCCTATCATCAGCCCGACAATTACAGCGTTATTGATGACGAAGTGGCAACTAGCCAAACTCTAGATGAGGTGGCGAGGCCAAATCCCAGAGCGGAAAGACGTGGAGATGCTGTATTTGCGTTTTAGAAAGTCCACCCTTAGTAACTTAAATTCACTTACTCACTTTAATCATTTGAAACCTGCAAATTCATTAGAACCCGGTCAACCTTGATCGGGTTTTTAGATGTTTATACCTTGTTTTAATGAGAAAATTGCTGTGATATGAGCTAAATAGTCCTTTCCCAATTGATTTTTTACAGTATAATTTAAAGATTTTAAAGCGGCTCTAAGTAGTGAGGCAAAATTAATTACACAATGCCATTGCGTAAGCGTTGCGTGGCGTTAGCCATATGGAACGAAGTGAAATGAAGCAATCGCAAGGGTTGTGATTGCTTCCCTTCGCTCGCAATGACTGTATACTAAACACGGTTGAGACATGGACTTTTACAAAATTACGAAAAACCTAGATTTGTAGGGGTAAAGCAAGAGCTTCATTGGTGTCAACTTAACGTAAAACCCATAGCCCGCCTGGGAATGAATTCCCAGTCTAAGGGACTTCCAAATAAAAAAATACTCAACCACCTAACGCAAAAATCTCTCAAACCCTTATTCCTCTGTGTCCTCTGCGCCTCTGTGGTTCGTTAATCAAGATAATTTATTTCTTGGAAGTCCCTAATAGTATTAACGTAAAACCCATAGCCCGCCTGGGAATGAATTTCTCGTTCCCATACTCTGTATGGGAATGAATTCTAGAAGGCTCTGCCTTCTATGAAAACAGAGGCAGAGCCTCTGTAATAGCATTCCCAGTCAGAGACTGGGAACGAGATATCATCAGGATTTGAGCTTAAGTTGACACCAATGAAGCTCTTGCTTTACCCCTACCCACAGAATCAAATTATTAAGCCGTGTTGAGTATAAATATTTTTGTCCAATTACTTAATTTTTCTTTGTGCTATGAATGGTAAATACACTCGTTCTCAATTATCCTAGATAAAGCATCTCAAAAACAAGCGCCATGCCTAAACGCCTCCTAGTGGTCGAATCTCCCGGAAAAGTCAAAAAATTGAGTCAAATTCTCGGTGCAGATTGGATTGTCCGCGCTAGTTGTGGACATATCCGCGAACTCAGTAACGACGGTGATGATTCACTAGGATTTACAATGGATGGTAATACTGTTCGCTGCAATTATATCCCCCGTGACCAACGGGCAAAAGAAACAATTCAACAATTAAAAGCCGCTGTTAGGCAAGTTGATGAAGTTGTTTTAGCTACAGACCCAGACAGAGAAGGAGAAACCATTGCTTGGCATCTTAAAGAAACGTTAGGATTAAGAGACCCCAAACGAGTAGTTTATACTGAGATTACACCATCAGCAGTGCGAAATGCGATCGCCCATCCCAGAAAACTTGACACTAATTTAATCGGTGCAGGATTATGTCGAGATTGTCTTGATAAGTTGGTAGGTTATAAAGGTAGTCCCCTGGTTTGGGGATTAAATAACGGGGCAAAAAGCGTAGGTAGAGTTCAAAGCGCCACATTACACCTAATTTGTCAGCGCGAAAGAGAGATTCTGGCTTTTGTTCCCCAAGATTACTGGAGTGTGTGGGTAGATTATCAAGAAGGATTTCGGGCTTTTTACAAAGGTACGGCCAATACTGACAAAGAAACACGGTATTGAGCCGAGATACGTGTAAAAACCTGCAAGA
Organism: Anabaena sp. 54; assembly: GCF_017355725.1. NCBI lineage: Bacteria > Bacillati > Cyanobacteriota > Cyanophyceae > Nostocales > Nostocaceae > Anabaena > Anabaena sp. 54. The sequence goes on along the minus strand of NZ_JAAVWA010000011.1, from coordinate 9,642 downwards.
TGGTCTGGAAACGCTTACTGTGTCTAGCTTTCATCAATTTTCACCCCCATCCTTATAAGGTTTTCCACACAGAGGACAAAACTTATACCTCAACGACACCACCAACTCACCACAATTGGCACAACTAGACCGTAATTGCGTACCGCATAGATAACAAAACCTAGCCCTAACATTACCCCACATTAAATCCACAACACCACCAGGATTCCAACATTGGGGGCAAAACTTAATCGCTGCCATTGCCAGAACCTCTTCTCCCCTGACAACAGCCTGCAAATACTCAACAGGCACAGAGAAAGCCAAAGCAAGACCGCTGAGAGTTTTATGGCTGAGTTTCCTTGTCAATCCCCGTTCAATCTTCCCCACAGAACGAGAATGAACACCAGCCGCATTCGCCACCTCAAACTGAGTTAAATTGAGTTCCTTTCTCATCCGCAAAACATAGTCGGACAGAGATTCTCCGGGTTTGGGAGTTTTAAAAGTATCCATAAAACGCTGCCAATATTTCTCCCTAAAACATATATAATTTAGGAATAAATAACCTTGCTAAAAACACACAAATTTCCGTGAAGCAAGCTGTCACATTAGCCACCGTTGCCGTCAAATTTTTAGAACGGACTGGACTAGCACCCAGTACCATAAAAACCTACGAACTAACCCTCTTAAACTTCCTGGCAGAGTATGGAAGTTGGCCAATCGAAATAATCAGTAAGCAAACATTAGTAGAGTATCTAGATAGCCTCTCACATTTAAAATACACAACCCACCACAAGCATCAAGCAATACTACAAAGTCAGAAATGTTGAATAGCGTAATAAAACTTTACATATTGAAATAAACTTAGCCTATAAGTGCTATTTTTCATCTTATCCAAATAAGTTTTCTAAACCAATGAACATAACTTATTTCCTGACACATATAGGACTGAAGATAACGGAGCTTATCTAATAAAGTTTTGCCAAATTCTTGCGGTATTTCTATTAGTTGCAATATCAAATAAGCGATTAAACAGCACATTATCTGAATTCTAATTCCATTCTCATTCTTTGTCATAAGTCTGTCTAACTTGAGGTGCATTTTTAAGAATTTCCATAACAATTCAATTTGCCATCTTTGTATGTAAATTTCCATAATCTCTTGATTACTAACTTGCTCTTCTCCTTCATTTAATAAGTTTGTTGCTAAACGAAATTCACTCTTAGTTTCTATATCACAAAATGCTACTACTCTAATTTCCACTTCTCTTTCATCTTTGCCAACTTTACAATTACCATTTTCTAGCATTTCTAAAGTGACATTATTTTTAATTCTTAAGACAAAAGCTTTATTTTTTTGTTGTTTTAATTCAGATATTCTTTCGGAGGATGCAAATCCTCTATCCATTATCCCTACTCCTTTTGACGGAATTGCTTCTACTGTTTCTTGTCCATATTTATGGTCATGTCCTTGCCCAAAATGAATCACCATTCCACCAACTTCTGATGTCAAACTATCTAACCCACAAAATAGTTTTACTTGATGATATCCTTGACTCCATAATAATTTACTTGTTAATGTAATAATTGTTGAATCTATAGGAAATAATGCTTGGGTTTCTTCCTTTCCTTTTTTCTTTCTCAGTTGATTGTTTAATTCAGTTATTATCTCCAAAAATACTTGAGTATCTCTCTTTTTACTTGCCTTGGAAAAATTTGATATTTTTAAATCTATCCCTTGATTATTTAGTCTTTGAAATAAATCTCTCATACTCACTATACTTTTATCCATGACATACTGTAACCACACTGATACAAATGAAAATGTGTCCAGAACTGGATAATCTTTTTTGGGCAATGGTTTCAATATTGTTTTGACCACTTCTGGGAAATTCTTTAAGCGCATAATTTGATAATTCTTTATCTAGATTTTTTTAGATTGTATCAAATTATGGTACTTTTTTTTAATCTTTTCCTAACATTCAACACTTCTGCTACAAAGTCTATTTAACTTCGCCGTCCAACAAGATTATATAAAAATCAACCCAATTCACGGATTAAAACAGCGTTCCCCACAACGAGAAAAAGGTGAACATAAAAGTGATACTCCTATAAGATATCTAACATCAGACCAGCTAAATATCCTCTATACAGCAACCAAAGATAACCTGCGGCTGTCAGCAATAATTCATCTATTGCATCGCACAGGATGCAGAATAGGAGAGCTTTTAGCCCTGAATTTATCAGACATAGATATCAAAAATCAGAAATTTCAGGTATTGGGAAAAGGCAACAAACAACGGTGGTGTTTTTATAGCAATGATGCCGCCCAATCACTAAATAAATATTTCCAACACACACGACATCAAAACATCAACGCACTGTTCACAGCACAACATCCAGTTACCCTCAAAGTCAGTAGAATTAGCTATCATACATTGCATGATTATTGGCGAGAAATTACCAGCACAAATCCCGAATTAACCGGGGTACGTATTCATGATTTACGCCATACTTATGCTACAGAACGAGTAGGATTAATCAGCATAGAAGAATTACGCTCACTCATGGGACATGAAAGCATTCAAACCACATTACGCTACCAGAAAGTTACCTCCCAAAAAGCTGAATCAGCCGCCCGTCACGCCTTAAATATGCTGATTAATCCAGAACTACAAAGCTGAACTGAGTCACCATAACATTCATAATTATTGACAACTTTTTGAGCTAAAAAACAACATTTTTATGGGCATTGTCAATTTCTACCCAAAAGAATATAAAATACTCTTTGGTAGAGGAGTGAGGGATAAAAGCATTTTCTGGGCTAACTTAAATTTTATGTTATAAATATTACTTGAATGGCTTCAATTGACCGTACCGCTTACCCCAAATTTAAACAATTTCCTGACCCCAAAGAACTGGCAGAACTTTATACTCCGACACCCACAGAAATCAAGTTTGTTAAGTCTAAAACCAAGAACCATGAAGGATTACTACGGTTAATGGTGATGCTCAAATCCTTTCAACGTCTGGGATATTTCCCTCATCCTGAACAGATCCCAATTGCAGTAATTAAACATTTACGGTCGTGTTTAAAGTTACAAGACTCAGTAAAAGCAATACCCTCCGAACGCCAACGTCATACCTATAAAAATATTATTCGGGAATATTTAGGGGTCAAACAATATGATAAAACTGGTCAAAGATTAATAGCCACATTAGTTGCAGAAGCAGCCCAAATTAAAGACCACCCTGCTGATTTAATCAATGTGGCAATTGAGGAATTAGTGAAAGAACGATACGAATTACCAGCATTTAGCACCCTTGACCGATTAATTCGCCATATTCGGTCAATGGTCAATAATCAGTTATTTGCACTTTGTTCTCAAGGACTTTCAACTATCGAACAAACTTATTTAGACCAATTACTCGTGGTGATAGACAATGAGGATGATGATGAAAATGCCACCCTGAATTTATTAAAATCGCCACCTAAAAGTGCCAAACTAAATGGGATGAAACTCCTGCAAAACAAGTTTGATATGCTCATGACTTTTGGAGATGCCAAGCGATTACTACAAAATATTACTCCTACCAAAGTTAGACATTTTGCCGCTTATGCTAGAACTTTAGATATCACGGAATTTCAAGATATTAATTTACCCAAACGGCGGACATTGCTATTATGTCTATTATACGAAGCACAGGTAAAAACTCGTGATTATCTGGTTGAGATGTTTATTAAACGTATCCTGAAAATTCAAAATAATGCCAAACTGCGATTGCAGGAACTCCGGGATAAACATCTGACAGAAACATCAGAGTTGTTAGCGACATTGGGACAAGTATTGCAAGCATCCAAACAAGCCAAGGAAACCCAGGATAATGCTGTATTTGGAGAACAGGTGCAGTTAATTTTGGATGAACATGGTGGGGCAGAATTGCTGATGCAAAAATTAGATGAAATTGCGGCGTACAATACCAATAACTATTTACCATTAATGTGGCGGTTTTATGCTGCCAACCGCAAAGCACTGTTTAGTTTAGTGCGTTCTCTAGATATTCTTTCTACTTCTGCGGATGAATCAGTGATTGAAGCTTTGCAATTTGTGTTAGATCATGAACACAAACGCTCTAAATATTTACCTTTTGATATTGATTTGGGTTTTATTAGTAATAACTGGCGGGCGCTAGTTGTCGCCGAAATTGATGACACCGAGGTTTTGGTACGTCAGCAATTAGAAATTTGCATCTTTTACAATTTGGCGACTGAATTTAAAACGGGAGATGCCTGTGTTGTGGGGTCGGAGAGCTACGCGGATTTCCGCGAACAATTATTAAGTCCTGTTGAGTGTGAACCATTAATAAAAGATTACTGTGACTTAATTGGTTTTCCGGCTAATCCAACGGATTTTGTCGAACATTTACGCTTATGTTTAACACAAGTCGCTGAGAAAGTAGATAATATTTGTGCTGTCGATAAACAATTTACAATTAATAAGGAAGGCAATCCTGTATTAAAGAAACCGCCATCATTTACCCAACCTCCAGAGGTGGATTTATTGGAGTCGAAAATCCGGGCGCTGATGCCGGAACGGAGTATTTTAGACATATTATGCAATGTTGAGCATTGGTTGAATTGGACTAGACATTTTGGTTTAATGTCGGGAAGTGAAGCCAAAATATCTGACCCTGGGGAACGTTATATTTTTACTACTTTTGGTTATGGTTGCAATCTTGGACCTAATCAAATGGCTCGTCATTCGGGGGGTATGGTGACTGCCCATGAAATTTCTTATACTAACCGTCGCCATGTTAGTGCTGCCAAGATTGAAGCGGCAATTCGGGATATTATTAATGCTTATAACCGTTTCAGCTTACCTTCTTGTTGGGGGACGGGGAAAAAGGCGGCAGCGGATGGTAGTAAGTTTGAGATATACGAAAATAATTTACACAGTGAGTATCATATCCGTTACGGTGGCTATGGTGGTATTGCCTATCATCATGTTTCTGATAAATACATTGCTTTGTTTACTCACTTCATTACTTGTGGGGTTTGGGAAGCGGTTTATATTTTGGATGGGTTGTTGAAAAATCTTTCGGATATTCAGCCGGATACGTTACACGCAGATACTCAAGGTCAATCTGGACCTGTGTTTGCTATTTCCTATCTTCTGGGTATTAAGTTGATGCCACGTATCCGTAATTGGCAGGATCTTAGTTTTGTGCGTCCTGGTACGGATGTGAGCTATCAGCATATTGAACCGCTGTTTAAGGGTGTTGTCAATTGGAGTTTAATTCAGACTCATTGGTATGACATGATGCGGGTGGTACTGTCAATTAAGGCTGGTAAGGTGATGCCTTCGACGCTGTTACGTAAGTTAGGGAGCTACAGTCGGAAAAATCGTCTTTATCAAGCTTTTCAAGAGTTGGGTAAGGTGGTACGGACTATGTTTCTGCTGGATTATATTTCTAATGTTACGTTGAGACGGGAAATTACGGCGGTAACAAATGTTGTGGAGATGTACAATGGTTTTCTGGATTGGGTATTTTTTGGTAAGCAAGGGATGATTACTGAGAATGATCCAATTGAGCAGGAAAAGCGGTTAAAGTATCTGGATTTGGTGGCCAGTGCGGTGATTTTGCAAAATACGGTGGATATGTCGTTGGCGATTCAAACGTTGATGTCACAGGGTGAGGTGATTCCTATGCGATACCTTGCTGCTTTGAGTCCTTATATTACAAGACATATCAAAAGATACGGTGATTATGTGGTGAATTTACATAATATTCCTCAACCTTTGGAGGCGGCGATTAATCTCCCTCCAGAAATCTTTGAAATGTAGACACAGTAAGCGTTTCCAGACCATCTTGCAGGTTTTTACACGTATCTCGGCTCAATACCAAGTTCAATATCTGTTAATGTCCAATCACGGGGATGCTGACAATGATGCGCTACTAATAGTCCCCATAATCCTCTCGGTATGAGAATTGGTACTACCAAGTTGGCGCGAACTTGCATACTGCGAAGAAAATCACGGTGACAATCCTGAATTGGTTCTAATTCTATATCAGCGATCGCTCTTACTCTTCCTTCTAAGTACAAAGCAGCATATTCATGGTTAAAACAACCGCTTGGTCCGGTAAAACCAAGAATCGAATATTCATCAGCACTCAATGATTCAAATGTTACCTGCCCTTGCCATTGTTCATAGAAATAATACAATACTACACGATTAGCCTGAAGTGATTCTCTCAGGTGATTTGTCGTTTTTCGCACTAATTCATCGCGTTCTATTCTGATAACAAGGCGATTAAGTAATTTTTGCAACCCCTCATCAGGGTGACAATTTGAGCGATTTTCAAATTCTGGGGAAGAAGGTTTACCTTGAGCGGAGTCGAAAGGAAGTTGCACAGATTTAAAATAATAACTAATTACACAATTTCACGCTTCTATAGAAATTTATCAGACATTGTACAGAAAATTATTCTTATTTAATAAAGAAATAATGTAGTTTATAAAGCTGGTAATTGGTGATTGGTAATTGGGAAGAATGTTTTACCCATTACCCATTACCCATCACCTATTACCTAACTCCAGCCACACTGGGCAAATTAACTTTTAAGCGTTTCAATATCGCTTCCCGTCCTTGCATTGCCAAAGTATCTTCTAAAGGTGAAAGTTTAATTTCTTGCTGATATTTCAACTTTAACGCAGTTTGAATTAACCAGTCGGCAACAAAAGGATTTTTTGGTAATAATGGACCGTGAGAATAGGTAGCGATCGCATTTTGATAAAACGCGCCTTCTGTGCCATCTTCTCCATTATTCCCCAAACCATACACCACACGCCCTAAAGCTTCCACTTTTCCTAATGTAGTCCGGCCACCGTGATTTTCAAACCCGACCAAATAAGGTTTTGTCCCTGTCATTGCTTCTAGTTCTTGCGCTAACCGGGAGGCTGTAACTTCTATCACTAAATTACCAATACATCTTTTAGTATTTTCACCAGGATGAATAGAAACTAAATCTAAGATTCCTAAACCTTCAATTCTTTGTCCAAAGGCTGGTTCATAATAATTTCCCAGCAGTTGGGGAGAACCACAGGTAAAAACTCCCGGCGTGCCACGTTCGATTTTATCACGCATTGCCTCAGCTTTTGCCCCTTGCAAATCCCTCATGACAATTTCTTGCTGACGATCCTGTGCGCCCCCACCAACAATCACATCTACTGATTTTATATCTTCTGTGGTGGACTCTTGGTCTAAGGGTAAAACAATGACATTATACCCCCGCCATTGAGCGCGACGTTGGATAGTGATCACATTTCCGCGATCGCCATAGGTACTCATCAACTTGGGATATAGCCAACCAATAATAATTTCCATCGGTTTATAACTTATAAAACCTCTACTATAGCAGGAGTCAAGTAGGGGCGCAGGGTCTGCGCCCATTCCGAATTGTGAGGTCTGCGCCCATTCCGAATTGTTGCAATATATTAATAAATTTCAAGTTTAGTAAACAGACAACACAAATAAAAAAACTCATGCTAGATTAAGGGTATGGTACAAAAAGGTTAAAAGTCAAACCTTAAATCCAAACTTTTCATTAGAGTTTGTGCCTCCTGCTCTAATGTATCGGCAATCAATTTTAGATTTTAGCTTCCTGTCAAAGTTTTTCCGCCTAAATCTCACCAAATTGTTATTGGAGGTGTTGAACTCGCAGCCAGAAGTGCCTGCCCATTAGAAATAAGGGAAGCGTGGTTTAAATCGAGCTTAATTGATTGCTTGTCAAGTCCACTTCTATTATTTTTGTATTGAACCACAACCTAATCAAGAAACCGCTGTAAGCTGCTGATAATCCTTCGTAGCTTGTAGCGGTTTCTGCTATGTATACTAAAAACAAAAAAATAGGTATTGTTAATGAATCAAAAAAATATATTCTCCGTCAATAGAGATATCAACTATTTACCTGTTTCTCACAGAGGTTATATTTATGTCATTACAATCACTTCGGGTTTTATTGTTGAGTAGTTTGGGCTGTTCTTTATTTTTTGGTAATACTGTAGCTTTTGCTCAAGTTGTTGTTCCTACAATACCATCAGGTTCATCTACTACAGTACCATCAGGTTCATCAACCACCATCCCAACTTCCACCACAGTTGACAGTAGCGCCAGATTTAGTTGCCAGTCTAACAATGGACAGTTTACAGTCATGTATCAGCCCCAAAGTCAACCAGGACAATACTTTGCTTGGGCTGCACCTCAGAATTTAGGAGGCGGATGGGATGCTCAGAAACGTTGTCAAGCGATCGCCACCCGTTTAGAATCATATCGCCCAGATGGATTACAAGAACTGCAAATAGCCGTAGAAAATAGCGAAAATATTATCTGTGTCACCACCGAAGCCCAACCCAGTTGTCGAATTGTCTTAACAGTCCCTCGTGGCAAAGATCCTTATACTATTCGCAATAGTGTATTCCAAAATTTAACTACTGCTGATAGTGGACAACAAACTATTGCTGTCAATACTTACACTAATCGTAATAGCAGTAATGGCAATAGCTTATACAGTCTCGGACAAACGCTTTTAGGTGGTAGCAAGAATCAAGTTACTTCTACTAAAGGTGGGATTAATTTGAAACCATACCTTGATCCTAAAGATGGTGGTACTGGTGGAAAACTGAGAAATGGAGTAGCAATTAAAGGTAGTACCACACGCCAAAGCCCCAATCGGCTAAATCCGGGCAGATTTCGTTAATTATGATTCCGGGCAACCACAGGGGGATTGCCCCTACAGTATTTTTGTGATTATATTTACCTTTTTAGAGAAATTAAATTTACCCTTTATATAATTTTGTCCTGTATTAACTTATTAGGTGTTGTAATTATTTCTCAGGATGGATTGGTTTTTGAAGATTAGTGGGTAAGTGAAGAATACGCAATAACCGCAATGACTGGTTATCTAATTTAGGCTGCTAATTCGTCATTATGCCCGATTTCCTACAAAGTAAGTTTGATATGACAAATTTATTAATTTATGGTAAGTTGGTACGATAATATCCAAATATCAACACTCTGACTACTTAAATGCCCAGAAATCAACTTTTGGTTATTGGCAAATAATTAGTATTTAAATACTACACTGAAACCAAAGCAGAGTAAAGTTGTCATAAATTGTATAATTTAACCAAAATATAACTTGGTGACAATCTAGTTCTACTATCTTTTGAAGAGAAATTAACAATGGTGACAAACCTGATTACAAATAATATGAATCAAGTTCTACAATTGGGCGATCGCACCCTCCAGCCTACAGAAGTTTTATCATTATTGTCGGAATACCAGCTATTACCGCTATTAATTAAGGAAATATTCATTGATCAAGCGATCGCAGAAATTGTCTGTACCCCAGAAGAAGAAAAACTAGCCTGCGAACAATTAGCCCAACAATATCAAGGACTAGAACCACAGAGCGAAAGTTTCCAAAAACTGAAAATCATGGCGGTACGACAATTAAAACTAGAAAAGTTCAAAGAGGAAACCTGGGGAGGGGATTTAAACTCCTACTTTTTTCAACGGAAAACCCAGTTAGATAGAGTGATTTATTCCCTAATTACCACCTCAGAACTTGGTATCGCTCAAGAAATTTACTTCCGTATTCAAGA